>JASHYZ010000363.1 GCA_030042795.1 Terriglobia bacterium
ATCAGTGGACCAAAGCGGCTTAATATAGCGATACTTATGAATAAGACGACTAGTCTCGCGAACTGACCTGCGGTTTCAACTGGTGCGGACTTGTCAGCCGCCAGGGCTTCCGCGAGTTTCGGGCCGAAGCCCGGCTCAGCGGCTGCACTCTGCGCGAGATTTCACTACGCCGTTTCCCGGGACGAACTCGGGAGAATGTGGCGCAACACCGGGTCACGGGCCGCGGCGTGTCAGCATGGCAAGTCCCTGTGCCCTTCCGCACTGGCTCAGCGGTTCGGTGGGGTATCGCAAACTGGTCTACCACATTTGTCAATATGCAGTGGTTGTACTTGGAGTCGGCGGGTCTCGACCCGGCCGCGATTTCCTCATCTCTTCCTCTGGACTCACGGAGAACGTTCCAAGTCTTGAGGCAGAATCGCGCCCGAAACATAGCAGAAGCCCCCGCGTGGTAACACTGGGTTACAATTGGAATGGGCGCTGACGTGTTAGGTCGCTACGAGTGTAAAACCGAAATGCAGTGAAGAGCTTCGATGGACCTCTGGGTTCGCCCAGCTTACCAGCGATGGCTCTCGACTCGCGGCGCCAAATGCCGGCGCGAGTGATAATCCCATGACACTTCTCGATGCCAACCCGCCCAAGCCACCCCGTCATATCGGGAGGTATATTCTGCTGGCCGTCTTCGTAGCGATTGTCGGCAGCGGTGTTGCCTACTATTTCTGGAACTACCCTGAGGAGCATGCGGTTTCTCGGTTTCTCGAGACTCTCCAAAAGGGCGACTATAAGACGGCGTACGCACTGTGGCAGCCGAGCTCCACCTACAGCTTCGACGATTTCATGAAAGACTGGGGGCCGCACGGAGACTACGGTAAAATTCGCGAGTTTGATATTTTGCGCTCAACCTCAACATCCTCGGACACGGTGAGCGTGACCGTGATGGTGAACCAGCAGACGCCGGCATTGAAGCTGCTCGTCGACAAGCGAACAAAGGGTATGGCCTACTCGCCCTACTAGTCTAGCAGGCTGCGGAAAAAGCCTTCGGCCCCTGTCATCCTGAGCAACGCGAAGGATCTGCTTTAATTGTTTTCAATAAGATACAGCAGATGCTCGCGGAGTTTACCCTGAGCCCCTTCGCGGTGCTCAGGGCCGTTCGCAGCGGAAGGGCGAACGGGCTCAGCATGACAGATTCCTTTTTTCCGCAGCCTGCTAGCCTAGGCGTCGGTTCACGGAGTTCCTTTCTTAGTCCGTATGGAAGACCTCCTCCATCGTTGACCACCACTCGCCTTCTTTGGCCGTCGGGACGGGCTGCTGCATCGGGTCCATGATGGTCCACCATTCCTGCGTTTTCGGGTTCGCCGCCATCTTGTCCATGTCCGCCGCGTAGTCATCGCCGACGTATTCAAAGTACGCGAAGAGCAGATTGTCCCTGTAGAAGATGCTGTAGTTGCGGATGTTGCAGTCGTAAATGGTCTTGAGCACCTCGGGCCACACGGCCGCATGATACCGGACGTATTCCTCGTAGGCTTCGGGCTTGAGTCCGATGATCCTTCCATAGCGTTTCACTTTGCCTCCACTCATGGGCACCTCATCCGTTTCAACCTATGGCATGTTGCCACTGGCGGAATCGCGGCGATCTCGTCTTGCCCACCTCCCCGGCTCTCAAAGGGCACCGGTACGGCAGCCGTGACGCTTTCTGAGGGCACTTACAACGAACAGCCCTCTCCACCAAGCCGGTAAACGCGCATGGCGTTGTCGTAGAAAAGCTTGGTTCTGTCTGACGGGCTCGCGTTTGCCGTCAGCGATAACAGCGCTTCGACCCACTGCCGATAGGTGGCTGAAAGGGTACACACCGGCCAATCGCTGCCGAACATGACGTGGTCCCAACCGAAGCACTCAATGACATGTTCCACATAAGGGCGCAGATTCTCGGGCGTCCATCTCGTGGGGTCGGCGTAGGCTACGATACCGGACACTTTGCAATAGACATTGGGAAGAGCCGCAATTTGGCGGATGTGCGAGCGCCAAGGATCGAGCGCCCTTTCCTTCACCTGCGGCACGCCACAATGGTCGAGAATAAAGGTAACCTCAGGACAGTGCTTCACGAGAGCGATCGCGATGGGAAGCTGCCGCGCGAGAACACAGATGTCAAAGGAGAGTCCGTAGCGCGTGAGGACGCGGACGTGATCCTTGAAGGTGCTCCCTTGGCCCAGTTCGTCGGGCTGAGTGTGAAGAATGCGCCGCACGCCCTTGAGCTTCGGGTGGCCCGCGATCTGGTCAAGGTACTTTCGGAAGTCAGCGCGCTCCGGCCGCCCGCACGCCACCACGCCTTCAAGAGGGTTATCCCCTTGGTCCGCGAGCGCCAGGATGTGGCGGGTCTCGGCCAGCATGAATTGTTCGTCGACATCGGCTTCGAGGTGGACTGACTTCACTACGCCAAGGCCGGCCGTGGTGGAGAGGTAGTCAGCCATCCGAAAGCTACGGTTCAGCACCGGGCGGCCGGCTGCGACACTATCCTGCGGAGGCTCGGCCCCGGCAAGCCAGGCGTAAGAGAATAGATCGAGGTCCCAAAGGTGCTGGTGAGTGTCTATGATTTTCACGGATGCTTTGCCGAGATTTCACGCTGGCTGCGACGCGCGTGCCACTTCCAAGCACTCTTCACGATCGCACTAAGCTCACGATACTCGGCCTTCCAGCCCAACACTTTCGTCGCGTTTGTGACCTCGGCCACCAGCGCCGGCGGATCACCGGGTCGCCTGGGCCCTTCCTTCACGGGCACGCGGCCGTCGCATAACTTGCCAACCTCCGCGATAACTTCTCGAACGGAATGTCCCAGACCGGTTCCCAGATTAACAGCGGCGCTCGCTCCTCCGCGCACGAGATATTCGAGTGCAATCAGGTGGGCGCGGGCTAGGTCCGTCACGTGGATATAGTCGCGAACCGCGGTGCCATCAGGGGTCGGATAGTCGGTGCCGTAGATTTCCACGTAAGGGCGGCACCCGAGAGCGGCCTGCACGGCGATGGGAATCAGGTGAGTCTCGGGGTCATGGTCTTCGCCAATTTCGCCCTCCGCATCGGCGCCGGCCGCATTGAAATAACGAAGCGCCACCCAACGCAAGCCATAGGCAGGGTCATAATCGCGCAAGATTTTTTCGATCATCAGCTTCGTCTGGCCGTAGGGATTCACCGGGGACTGCGGATGATCCTCAGAAATGGGCACGCGATTCGGCACGCCGTAGGTTGCGCACGAAGAGGAGAAGACGATGTGGCGGACGCCCGACTCTGCCATAGCATCGA
>JASHYZ010000364.1 GCA_030042795.1 Terriglobia bacterium
ACGGCCCTGCTGACAGGTACCTGGGCGCCGAACCAGACCGCTCGAGCAACGGTCCATCGGGTGAATAAGGACAACGACGACGTCTATCAGGAAGTCGAGTTGCGCCTGCGAAGTAGCCTTTCGCCGCACAACGCCACGGGGTATGAAGTGATGTTTCGCTGTTCAAAGAGCCCGAACGCCTATTGCAGCATCGCCCGGTGGGACGGAATCCTTGGAGCCTGGATGATGCTGAAGGAGAATCGAGGCTCGAAGTATGGAGTCGCGGATGGAGACATCGTGAAGGCCGGTATTGTGGGAGACACGATCACCGTCTACATCAACGGCGTTCAGATCACTCAGACGAGTGACTATCTCTTCACAAAGGGCAACCCCGGCATGGGCTTTTATCTCGAAAAGGCAACGGGCATCAACAATCAGTGCGGGTTTTCAAGTTTCACGGCGACCGACAACTGACCTGCCTGACTCTCAAACCACCCGGCTGGGACGTTCCAGAGCGCCACTCTGCAATTTGACTCTTGCCATTTGTCTTGTCCCTTCGATCGCGCGGCTCCGCGAGAAATCTCGCCCTGGCTTTTGTGGCGTGCCGGTCCTGTCCGAGCAGGAGGACAATATCGCCTCCGGCGCGAAGCTTGTAAAATTGAGCCATGGACAAAGTTAATCTGCAGGCGAAGCTGGCGCTTTTCGCGAGCAATGGAAGCCCAAGATCGTGGGAGAGTTGAACGGCTAGCAGGTGAAGCCGGTGAAATTCTCAGGCCCGTTCGTTTGGCATCATCACGAGAATGAAGATGAGCTTTTCCTGGTGGTCAAGGGACGCTTCCGCATGGAATTTCGCGACTGCGACCTTTGGCTGGAAGAGGGCGAATTTCTAATTATCCCGCGCGGAGTCGAGCACCGTCCGGTAGCGGACGAGGAAGCGCATGTGCTCCTGTTTGAGCCGGCAACAACTCTGAACACGGGCAATGTGCAAAGCCGAATGACGGTTCCATTGCTGGACCGAATTTAGGCTATAAGTGAAATTCGTTGATTAGTTACCAAGACTCAGGCAAATCCTTTGAAAGCCCCGGAAGGGACGAAATATCCTAGCCCAGGGCGCGAGAAGCTGTGAAGCAATCCCCTAAGCGTGTCATCCTGAGCGACAGCGAAGGATCCCGCATTTTTGTTTTCAATGAAATACCGGGATGCTTCACGGAGTTTACCCTAAGCTCCTTCGCTCCGCTCAGAGCCTGTTCTGAGCAACTCGAAGGAACCGTTCGCAGCGGAAGAGCGAACGGGTTCAGCATGACAGTCTCCGAATTTTTCACAGCTTCCGAGCCCTGGGACGGAGGGCCCTCACAAACCGTTCGGCAACCCGCTCCGCCCGCCCCGCTGCCCGTACGCTGTAGGCTTCGGGGCAGGCGGGAGCGGGGAAGGGAGAGAGAACCTGTTTTCAGACCCACGGCTCGCGCCCTGGGCTAAATTATGTCGCTCCTTCGGAGCTGAAAATGATTTGAACTTCCGTTACGGGACACCAGCGCAACGCCAGAAGTTCTTGCGTGACTCGAAGGTCTATCATTCAGAGCGAGATTTCTCGCGGCGCCCAGATCCCTCGTGGCGCCAAAAAGCAGCGTTACTCGGGAGGCGGCGCTCGAAATGACAGGCTGATGACTTCAGGTTCCTATCCGAGAACCCACGGCCGGCCCTATAACATTCCTATCCTGAGTGCGCCGGGGGGGGGGCGGCATCGGAGACGACGGAGTGGCCAAGACGATTGACAGAGCTACAGGCTGAAAACTAAACTGCCAGCATGGAAGTGCATCTGAAACCCGAGCAGGAAGCACAATTCGTCCAGATCGCGGCACAAAGGGGCCTGAACGCGAGCGAGTTGGCACAGGAAGTTCTCAACCAGTACCCTGAGGACGACGTTCGCTTTATCGCGGCGGTGAATATTGGCTTAGCTGCGGCTGACCGTGGGGAGTTCGTCGAGCACGAAGAAGTATGGGCTAACGTCGAACGGCTCTTGCAGTCCTGATGCGCGTACGATGGACAGCACCAGCAGCACAAGACCTCTATAACATTACCCGGCACATTCGGTAGGACAACCCGGCAGCGGCAAGGCGGGTTGCGAAAGCTATTTATGATGGCTGCGCCGGCCTCCGAGACTTTCCGTATCGTGGCCGCACGGGGCGCATAGAAGGCACGCGCGAATTGGTCTTTGCGGGACTGCCATATATCGTGGTTTATCGGATCAAAGAACAGTTTGTCGAGATCAGCCGCATCTACCATGCCGCGCAGGACTGGCCCTAGCCGGACAGCGTGTCGCGGACCGAGCAGCTAAGTTCCGGTCTTCCTCGTGGTAGACCATTTCAGTGTCCTTGCCATTCTTCTGCCACCTCCAATGTTCAGTGAGGTGGTTATTGTCGGGGAACTGCAGTTGTCCTGCCCGAGACTCCCTGTGCAGTTCCCTCAATTCAGAGCGAGATTCCTCCGCCTCGCAGGCTCGGCGTCGGAATGACACGTGCCGAGGTTGTTTTCGCAGCCCGTGCCTCACTTGTTCTTGAGCTTGGCGATCCGGGCTTTGGCGGACGCCACGATCTGATCACGGCGCGCGGGACTGACGTCCGGCGACCGCGCCAGAAGTTCGAGCACTTTCTCGGAGCACTCCAGCGCCTTCGCCTCGTTACCGGCGGCAAGATAGCCGTCAGCCAGGCTGTCATAGGCGTTCGCCGAGGATGGGTAATCCCGCACCTCTTGCTCGAAGGCGGCCACTGCGTCAGCATTCTTGCCCGCGCTGAGGAGGCGGTAGCCGAGCGAGTTCAATGAAGATTTGCGCAAGACATCCGCGTTGGGGTCCTGGGTGCGAGCCTGGCCCAAGAGCGGCTGCACGCTTGCCCAGCCTTGTGTGAGCGCCAAGTGTTCGATTCGCGCCACGGTAGGAGCCAGGTGAATCGCTGGCTTGATGGTGTTTTCATCGTAGGCGACGCTGAGTAACGTGGGGTAGAACTGCACGAAGGTGTTCTCTACTGCGCCGTTCTGGTTGTGGCAACTCCAGCACGAGCTCTGCGGAATCTTGGAGGCCGCACTACTGCCCGTGCCGAATCCGAAGTAGGCCCACTTCTCGGGAAAGCGCGCCTCGTCCTTTACCTCCGCTTCCACGCCCAGCAGATTGTCCTGATAATTGCCCTGCCGGATGATGGAGCCGTGCGAGGCCGCGCTGTACACCTCAAGGACAAACATCGTCTTGTCGGGCCAGTGCCCCGAAGAGCGGTAGCGCCGGTAAGTGGAGGGCATCACAAAGACGTTGGTGAAGGCCGGCTCACCGCCGCTCGCGGGGCCATAGTTCATGCCGAGACCCGAGGAGAGGTAGATCCATTCGCGGTACCCGGCGGGGAACATCAGTTTGCCGTCTTGCGTGTAACGCGGCCCCGCCGCGTCTGCGTTTGCCCGCGTGAGCACCGGCCACGAGGCGTGAATTGCCACCGTCACGATCGCCGCCAAGGTAACGGCTAGCCATCCTCTTTTCATTGTGTGCCTCCAATTCCCTGACTGCAGTACCCTTTTGAGCCATGCACTGCGCCCGCGATGCACACGGCCAGACCCTTTGGGATAGCGTAACCGTCATTATCGGCGCGCGCCAGTCCCGGCAGTACATGAAACCGCGCCCTTCCTCGGCAGCCCGAAACTGAGAGAAATGCGGGTTAAGGGTCCCCTGGGAACAGGTCCACGAGGTTGACTCCCGCAAACTCCAGAGTCCACAATAGCTCTGACGGATTTGCTGGCTCGGCCATCGATGGAGGAGCCGATCATGAAGCGCGTTCTTGTGGCATTAGTTGTCTTCGGCGCGTGTGCGCTCATGCGGGCGCAGGGCACTCCAGCGCCGCACGACTCGGCGACGTCCGATGGCGCAAAGGCGTCTCCGCCAGCGGACGGGAAACCCACGCCGGCAAACAAATCCGACGTTGCCGGGAAGGTGGAGCTTCGCGACATCAAGCCTCAGGCAAGCCCTGCTGCTTCTCCTTTGGTTCTCAAGGATACCAGCCCGGTGAGTACTGAAGACGTGGTGCGCGGAGTGGCCAAAGAACTCGCAAAACAAGACGCCAGCGCGACAAACCCGCAGACCGCTGGCCCGTCATCGACCAAGGCCCAGGCCGGCACCTCTAAAGCAAGCGCGCAGGCTCAGAGTCCCATCCCGGAGCCGGCGGAAGCGAGCGACGCGGTAAAGGAGTTTCAGCCTGCGGCCTCAGGTTCCGGAAAAGCCTCTGACACGATGGTTGTCGAGGACGGCGCACAGAGCAAATCGCCGCTAAAGCGCGTGCATGGCGACCTCTACGGTGTGGTGGGCGCAGATGGCCATGCGGCGGGTGGCTCCGTCGGCGGTACTTCGAAGAGCGGCAAGACGTCAGTGTACGTCCAGTCAGACGAGGCGCGGTCCAAGGTTGGTCAACCGCAGTAGTGGACTCTGCATTCAGTGATGGCTATCCGATTCAACTTCATCAGGGAATTGCGTCCCGGCCAGCAAGCTGGCCTGAAGGAAAGCGGTAGCAAGCTACCGCACTCCAAGGCGCTTCGCGCATCGCTGCATCCGGCTAACAGGTGTACGCAAGCTTCTGGGTTGGCGGTCGCGGACGCCATTAGCTTGACACTTGTCTTGGGAACGCTGCTGAGCGCCACGAACCTCCGGGCTGTCCAGGGCCAATCTGCTGGCGCCACGACGCTGGATTGCAGCGAGGTTCAGAGCGCGATTCTTGGCCGAGGGGTGAACTACTGTGTGGCGCTTCCCGCGGACTACGCTTCCTCGGGCAAGCGGTATCCCGTCCTTTACTATCTTCACGGCATGTTTGAGAACGAGCGGAGTTGGGCGGAGCGCGGCGGCCAAGAAATACTGGACGGTATGCTGGCCAAAGGCCAGCTTGGGCCTTTTCTGGTGGTCATGCCTGATGCCGGGAAGACCTTCTATGTGAACTCATTCGACGGCAAGGTTCGCTACGAGGACTTCTTTATCCAGGAACTGGTACCGTACGTCGATCAACATTACCGGACCATCGCGCGGCCTGCGGAGCGTGGGATCTTCGGAATCTCGATGGGTGGTTACGGGGCGCTGCATCTCGCCATGCGCCATCCGGACATCTTCGGCTCGGTAAGCGCGCAGAGCGCCGCCTTGCTGCCTAAGTTTCCTAACCCGCTGCCGACCGAAGGACGCTGGGGGTTCTACGCCCGCGTCCTCCAAGGCCCGTTCGGCGAGCCGCTCAACGAGGCCTACTTTGATGCTAACAATCCCATTACGCTGGCGGAACACCCGGAGACGTTCGAGAATCTCAAGATGTATTTTGACTGCGGCGATCACGACCGCTACGGATTCGACGCTGGCAACAAGCTTTTAGACCAGATCCTGACTTCAAAGCATTTTCCTCACGAATATACGCTGCGAGAAGGAGGCCACGGCTGGGACTACGAAGCCCAGTACATGCAATACCCTCTACTGTTTGAGTGGAACGTCTTCGAACACGCGAATGGAACAGCGACGGCCGCGGCCGCTCGCGGAGGGCGGAAGTAATGGCTAGCCCGGCCCACGATGGCGAGGAGGGAATGCTCGCGCAGCGTGAAACTGCAACAACGAGAAGATTTCATCACAGGTGCTGGGGCCTGGGCTTCGCGCTGGCTACCGGCCTCGCCACGGCAATGGCGACGGCACGCACGCAGACCCCGGCAGCGCCTGCCAGCGAATTAGAGGCAGAAACCCGGGTGGTGGACTACATTCGGGACCACGTCCAGCCGGGCCAGCCGCTGCTGGTCACCGATCTTTTCAACAACGTGTTCACCGCGCCCGACGAGCGCCGGGCGCTCGACAAACTGTACCGGGCCTTCTTTCGCATTCCGCTGTTTGTGGCCCAATACCAGGAAAAGTTCGGCCATCCTCCAACACTCGCCACCATCGCCGAGCAATTTGACCTGCACGCGCCCGGAGCGGCGGACGTGTTACTGCGCGTCATGGAGTCTGACCCGCGGGTGCCGAAGTTTCTTACGCGCGATCCCAAGAGCGGAGAGATCTCGAGCGTGAATGTGACGGAGATCAGGTCCGACCCGCGATTCGGGCAAGCGCTGCAGCATCAGCTCACGGGCCGGGAGGGAACGCCAGCGCCGCCGTTCAATCTGCCGGGCGTGAACGGCGCGAACGTGGACTCGGCTGCGCTCGCCGGCAAGGCGATGCTGCTCTACGTCTGGTTTACCGGGTGCCCGCCGTGCCTGAAGGAATCGCCCGTTCTGGCGGGGCTCGATCACGAGTTCAAGTCGAAGGGTCTGGTGATTGTGGGAGCCAACGCCGACCGTATCCTGGGCCTCAGCTACACCGACGGTATGAGGGAGCGCTACTTGACTGAGCACCGGATTAGCTTTCCCGTCGGCCATTGGACGGGCGAGGCCAACGCGGCATACGGCGGAATCGCGATTTTTCCGACACTGTTCCTCATCGATGCCAAGGGCGTGATCCGCCATCAGTGGGTGGGTTTTGTGAGTGCTGACGAGTTACGCCGGGCGGTGGGAAAAATCGTCGGTTAAACCGGCGCGGGAAGCCGGCTCCGCGCAGATAGAGGTGAATCTCACCTCTGACCGTGAGGGGTCTATGAATCTTATATCACGCAGAATCGTATCGCTGCTGAGTGTGGCCGGCACCGCTCTCCTTTTGGGGGTTTCAGCCGCGGCCGGCCACGGCAATGAGCAGGGCAAGGCGCAGGCGACCATCGGCAACGCCAGCGTATCCATCGAATACGGGCGGCCGACGCTGAAGGGCCGGGACGTCACCAAACTCATCGCGCCCGGCCAGATGTGGAGAATCGGCGCTGACATACCCACGGTGATCGAGTCGGACGCTGATCTGGACTTCGGCGGAACGCGCGTGCCCAAGGGCAAGCACGTGCTGCTGGCGCGCCTCATCGCGCCCGGGCAATGGTCTTTGGTGGTGTCCAGCCAGCCTATCAACCGTTACGAGCCCAGCGCTAAGCTCGCCGAAGTACCCATGGAGGTGCAGCAGCAAAGCGCTCCCGCGGAGGAACTGACGATTAGCCTATCCAACGAGGCCGGGCGCGGCGTCATCGTAATTTCTTGGGGGACACAGAAGCTAGTGGCGGCCTTCCGGCCGGCCTGAAGGTATGAGCTTCCGAATGAGGGCAGTCCGGTACGAGCCGGAATAGAAAACGTGACGCGCCAGCATCGAACATCGAAAGGCAGCTCCGCTGGGGCGCTATCGGGCAGCTCTCGCCGCTCAACGGATCTTACAGCCACTCTCCGCGCCTTTTGCGTATTGGCGGTTGTCGCCGCTTGCTGCGGGCAGCTCCAGGCTGATAATTCCAACAACCTCTGGGGCCGGACCGTGCTCGAAATCCGGCTCAATGCCGATGCGGACCTTACGGCGGCCAAGTTCAAGGCTGAGATCACACAACAGACGAACGAGTCTTTGGACCGCGCCAAGGTCGCAGCCAGTCTGAAGAACCTGTACGCCACAGGCCGCTTCATCGAGCTGGCGGCGAACGCCGAGCCTCGCGGGGAGGGCGTGTTGCTGGTGTTTCGGGCGCGCGCGCGCTACTTCATC
>JASHYZ010000365.1 GCA_030042795.1 Terriglobia bacterium
GATTTGTTGCTCGCCAAGTTGCGCCATCGCGCATCCGGCGAGATGAGCTTGACGATTGCGGAGGGAGCGGAAGGCGCAGAGAGCCCGCGATGATGGATTGCGAATCTTTCAAGGCTTTGGTTCACGAGGTCGACCGGCCGGGATGTCTCGAAGCGAGCGTTCTGAACCTGGCCTGGGGACACGCGCAGAATTGTGCGCGATGCGCCCGACGCTTAGCGCGGGCGCGGGAGCTCACCGGTGCGCTCGGGGCCCTAGCCAAAGCGGACGAGTGTGAACACGCCCCGATGCGGCTGGAAGTACAACTGTTGAGCGCCTTTCGCGTCCACCGCAAAACGGTTAGGAGTTTCGAGCGGCGCAAGCTGGCTTGGGGAATAGCCGCTGCGGCGGTGTTGGCTGTAATGATTGGGTTGGCGTGGCGCCGGGCGGTCGTATCTCAGCAGGCCGGCGGAAGCGCGCGCGCGGTGGCGGCAATTCCGCGCGATAGAGGTGAGCGTCGCCCGCCGCCGGCGACGCTCACGGCGCCCGCATCTCAGGCTGGCGATGACGCTCACAACCAAGCCTCGCGAACCGTGAAGCGAGCCGTGCCGGCTGCGCGGCCTGAACCGGTCGCCGAGCTTGCAGAGTTCCTGCCGCTGCCCTTTGCGGACGATGACTCACCTTTGGGCGCGGCTGAAGTCGTGCGGATCAGGTTGTCAGAATCCGCTCTCGGCGTGCTGGGGCTGCCGGTGAGCGACGAAGCTTCTCGTCAGCCGGTCACCGCGGATGTTGTGATCGGCGAAGACGGAGTCGCCCGAGCCATCCGGTTTATTTCAGGCCCGGTACCTTCTGAAGTTGTTCAAGAGTTACAGACGACGGCATTCGAAAGCAAAGGAGCAAACCCATGACGCGAAGGCTTTTCCCGATGTTGAGTACGATAGCGATGCTACTGGCCGCCGCAACACTGTGTTGGTCACAGGCGGCCGATACCGAGGGACCGCCGGTTCCGGACGGTCAGTTTGTGTTCATACATGGCGGACCCATGTTTGAGGTGGTGAAGCCCGTGACGGGCGCGCCTTTCTCGGCGCAAGCGACGACTCAGATCACCCAGACCCTGGCTGACGGCAACCAAATTAACCGCACCGAGACTGCGCAAATCGCGCGTGACAGCTCCGGACGTACGCGACGCGACTCCACGGTCTCTCACATCGGTCCGTGGTCTTCGGCGAGCACGCCTCGCGAGATTGTGAACATCACGGATCCGGTTGCGGGCGTCAACTACATGATTGACGTCACAAACAAGACCGCGATGCAGATGCCTTTTCATGCCAGACCGGGCTCTGGCAACCCTGAGGCACGGCACATGAGGGCGAACGGTGAGGCCGAGGGCCAGTCGGGGATCCAGCGCACTACGGAATCACTGGGCACCCAGGTGATGGCCGGCGTCACCGTGCAGGGCACGCGAACAACCGAGACCATTCCGGCCGGCGCTGTCGGCAATCAGAACCCGCTTGTGATCGTCTCCGACCGCTGGGTGTCGCCTCAGCTTCAGGAGACGGTTTACAGCAAGCACACTGATCCGCGTTTTGGCACGACGATTTATCAGTTGACCAACGTCAATCAGACAGAACCCGCAGCGGCGCTCTTCCAGGTGCCGTCGGGCTACAGCATAACGACGCGGCCGGTTCGGGCCATGCGACGGCCCGCTGAGTAGTCCGGCCTTTTAGTTTCCCCCCGGAAACCAGCTCTGTGCGGGACTAAGGGCAATGACGAACCCACCACATCGTGGTTGCTCGGAAGCCCCGCACGGAGAGTGGAGGCGGCTGTTGTAGGTAAAACCTACCGCTGTTTCGTTCGGCTCGGAAGGGTCAAGCCAGCTTACGAAGCAGCTTCGGCGTGAGCCACCAGACCAGCCGGCCCGCCGATTGGGGAGGGAACTCGTCAAACGAAATCAAGCAGCAACCGCCTTTCTTGAAGGTCAGGTTCGCTTGGCGCCCCGCGCCCGTGAGGCGGGCGGCGAGTGCGCTCAGGTCTGGTTCGTGACCCACCACCAAGACACGCGTGTGTTGCGACCGTCCCGCAAGAAAGGCCAGAAGCTGTTCAGCGGAGCCGCTCGGCTCTAGCGCGTCACAGAAATCGAAAGGAACTTTCGGCCCGAAGGAACCAGCCACGATCCGCGCGGTCTCGGCGGCGCGGACATAAGGGCTTGACACGACCCAGGCAGGTTCAAACCCCGTCTTGGCGAGGCCCTCAGCAATCTTCTGCATCCCTTCCCTGCCCTCCGGCGTGAGGGCGCGCTTGGCGTCGGCGAGTCCCGCGCGGCGATCCTCCGCGATCCCGTGCCGCATGATGCACAGTTCGTAATCTTCGTTTTCAACGTGCGCGCTCATGCGGCTCCCTCAAGTCGACGTCTAGGGAGCATGCCCTTCACGCCACAGCGCCTCGAACTCCTCCGCGTAAGCCACCACCAGGCCCCGCTCGTGAAGCACCAGAAGATTCTCATAGTTTCTCTCTTCCGATTCGAACGTCCAGTTGTAGCTTCCGGTTACCACAGTCTGCCAGTCGATGACAGCAAACTTGTGGTGCATCTTCGAGGTCGCGCCCGAGCGCCCGTGCAGCAGGCGAAACGGTATCCCGAAGCCGCGCAGCATCTCTTGGGCAGCTTGGTTTTCCTCATAGTGATCGTTATCGTTCAGGCAGATTCGGATGAAGACGTCCCGCGCCTTTGCCTCATCAAGCGCCGCTGCCAGCTTCGGGCTGCTGAGGCGGTAGAGCGCGGCCACTACAGAACTCGTGGCTGAACGGATGAGCCCTTCCACCGCGTCCGCGCCTGACGTTGATCGTGTAAAGATAACCTCAGAGTCTCTCACGGAATGGGATCTCTTGCCCGAGAAGCGCAATTAACCTAGTGGTCAGCCCGCCGGAACCGAGGATTTGCGCAGCCGGTCCATTGCACGGTGGACCTCCTTGGCATCCTGAGCGTCTTTATCCGAAGGCAGGAGGTCCAGGTATTTTTGGTAGGCGTCGAGCGCCTTCTGGGTAGCGCCGGTTTTCTCATACACTTTTCCGAGACCCAAATAGGCGGGGGCGTAATTGGGATCGGTCTGAACAGCTTCTTCAAAGCGGCTAAGGGCGCCCTTGTAATCCTTTCGCCTCAGATAGAAATTACCCACCTCCACGGATTTTGCCGGCCCGGGCGGAGTAAAAGTGAAGCCAGCGCCCGCCTGGGGCTTGCTTTCTGAAGGGGAGGAA
>JASHYZ010000366.1 GCA_030042795.1 Terriglobia bacterium
GAGAAGCCCGGCTACATGTACACGCGCTACGGCAACCCTACCATTCACGCGCTCGAAGAAAAGATCGCGGCGCTCGAGGGCGGCGAGGCGGCGCTGGCCACTTCGGCCGGCATGGCCGCGATTTCTACCGCCATTCTTGGATACATCAAGGCGGGCGACCATGTGGTGGCGTCGCGCTCGCTCTACGGCGCTGCCTACAATTTCCTCAACAAAAAGGCGCCTCGCATGGGCGCCTCCACCACATTCGTATCTTCTCTTGAGGTCACGGCATTCGAGAAGGCCATCCAGCCCAACACCCGCCTGATTTACTTCGAGACACCCACGAATCCGGTGCTGGACGTTCTTGACATCCGCGCTATCGCAGAGCTTGGCCGTTCGCGCGGCATTCCTACGATGATTGACAACACGTTTGCCAGTCCCGCACTGCAGCAGCCGCTGAAGCTTGGCGTCACCGTGGTGGTTCATTCGGCCACCAAGTACTTGTGCGGACATGGCGATGCTATGGGCGGCGCAATCATTGGGTCGGAGCCCTATATCTCTGAGCTGCGGCAGGAGGTCTTTCGCGATTTCGGCGGCGTAATAAGTCCGTTCAACGCCTGGCTGATCTTGCGCGGCATTCGGACGCTTCACCTGCGGATGCCGGCGCATTGCGCCAACGCCCGGCGGGTGGCCGAGTTCCTGGCCGGCCATGCCAAGATTGAGCGGGTGAATTATCCGGGCTTGAAGCAGCACGCGGGCCACGAACTGGCCTCCAAACAGATGCGGGACTACGGCGCCATGATGAGCTTTGAAGTGAAGGGCGGGTACGAGGGCGGCAAGAAAGTGATGGACGGGGTCAAGATATTCGCGCGCGCGGCCAGCCTGGGAGACACGCGATCGCTGATTGTGCATTCAGCTTCCACCAGCCACCGGGCGGTCCCGCGCGAGCAACGGGTGGCGATGGGTATTGCCGATGGATTGGTGCGGCTGTCGATCGGCATCGAAGCGGCGGAAGATCTGATCGAGGACTTAGATCAGGCGCTGGCGTTTTGACGGTGGTGACGGCGCTCCATTCCAATGCAGTCATTCCCGCGAAGCTTGTCCCCCGCGAAAGCGGGGAGCGGGAATCCACGAGTTTTCATACAAACTCCCTCAGCCCGCCCTTTCTCCGGACTGTCAGCAATCCTGATTGGGTTACGTATTCTGCACCAGCTCATAAACCGTAATCTCGGGCGGGGCGCCCATACGCATAGGAACGCCGATGGTGCCGATGCCCCGATTTACATAGAGCTTTCCTCCGGGCTTCGAGAACCAGCCGGCCACGTACGGCGTCACCAGCCGGCTCGGAGAAATTTCCGGACTGATGAACTCGAAGGCCACTTGCCCGCCGTGCGTGTGCCCGGCCAAGCTCAAGTCAATGCCGAGCGCAGCGGCGCGGTCAAAGGTATTGGGATTGTGGCTCATCAGGATGTTAGCGGTGTCACGCCGCACCATGGGCTCGACGCCCTCCAAGTATTCGTGAACAACGCCTTCGTGGTGGGCGCCCATCGGGCGATGAGTTTGAAAATCGACGCCGATCAGGTTAAGCTCATCGCCGCCCGCGCGAAGCGTAACGTTCTCTTTACGCAGGATGCGCGTGCCCTGCGCAATGAACATCCGCGTGATCGACCCTTCGACTCCGGCCCACATCTCGTGGTTGCCGAGGCTGCCGAAGATGCCGTAAGGCGCCCGCAACCCGGAAAGCGCGTCCACCACGGCGCGCTGCGTCGAAGGGTCCCAAATCACGTAGTCGCCGGTGAGCAGAATCAAATCCGGCCTAAGCCGATTGGTCATCTCCACGCAGTGCCGGATTTCCGCCCCGCTCATGAAAGGCCCGATGTGAATGTCCGAAAGCTGCGCGATGCGGAAGCCTTGGAAACCGCGCGGCAGCCTCGGCAGCGCCACACGATACTGAGAAGTTTCGATCTCCAGACGTCCATAGACCAGCCCGTAGAACGCGGCCACAAAAGGCAGGGCGCCCGCGGCGGCCGTGGCCTGCTCGAAGAATCTGCGCCGCGCAGGGTTCGCCGCACCCTCGACCGCAACCGCCGGCTTGCGAACATCGGGCGGACGTAAGGCTGCCCACACCCGCGACAGGGCATTGGCCACCTGACGGCAGAGCCACCAGACGCCGCGAAAGAGGTAAACCGGCAGCCGAAGGATGACGACCAGCAAGAATCCGACCACCGACCCGAACAGCCACCAGTCGTACGGAGCATCGATGAAAGCCGCCGCCGCGGTCATCCTCGTGTCGGTGTGATGCCCCAACCAATTTAAGGGAACAACGCTGTAAAGCCACACGAACGCGTAGGCCGCCAGCGCCACCGCTTCAACACGTTCCCGCGCTGCGGCGTTGGTGATGAATTTCCGGATCAGGCCCCGCACGCGACGAACCCAGAACACCTGACTCGCGATGACGAGCACCAGCAGCACTGCCGGGACAACAACAACTTCAAGGAAAGCGGCTAGAGACATACTTGAATAGAATCGCGCAGCGGCGCGCGCGTTGTAAAGACGCACAAATGAGTGACAATGTTGGTGGCGCCGCGAATATGGCGAGGCGCGCCGGGTATTACAGTGGTGTAAGCTATGGAACGTCAAGCGGCCAATCCTGAACCGGGAAAACAAGCGATGAAGCGGCTCGAGATGAAATCGAAACACCCGCTGGCCATTCGCTGGTGCCACTGGGTGAACTTTCCCGTGTTAGCCCTCATGATCTGGAGCGGGCTTTGGATTTACTGGGCCAATGACGTTTATCGCATCGGCGCGGGCTCGATGACGCTCTTCAAGTTCTTTCCGGACGGCTTTTATGCGACGTTTGGCTTGGATCACCAATTGGCTAAGGGTATGGCGTGGCATTTCTTTTTCATGTGGCTTTTTGTCGTCAACGGAGCCGTTTACGTTGCCTATACGATGCTCTCAGGAGAATGGCGGTACCTGGTTCCCAACCGCCAGTCTTTCCGTGAAGCCATTCTGGTTACCCTCCATGACCTTAGACTTTGGAAGGGCAAGCTGCCGGAGCGCAAATTCAACGGGGCGCAGCAAATCGCATATACCAGCATTATCCTGATGGGCTTCGGATCGCTGGTTACCGGCATCGCCATTTATAAGCCCACGCAATTTGCCTGGCTCACCGCCTTGCTGGGCGGTTACATGGCAGCGCGATTCGAGCACTTTCTGCTGGCCTTGGGCTACGTGCTGTTCTTCATCGTTCACATCGCGCAGGTGGTCCGGGCGGGATGGAACAACTTTCGCGCCATGGTGACAGGTTACGAGCTGACTTCGTCCGAGGAAGCCGCGCATGAGTGAAGATCAGCGAAAACCCGACACTGCAGACGCCGCTGACGGGCCACCTGACAACGGGAGCCAGACCACTCCGGTGACACAGAGGCTGCGGCTGCAGCGGTCGTGGCGGCAACCGTTACCGCAACCTCGGCCGCCGTCGAGGCGGCGGGCGCGGTGCCATCACAAATCACAACTCCTGACCCGCAGGAACTGGAAGCCTGGAACCGGCAGGTTCGTCGTCGAATGGCGCAGCGATCACGCCGCAGCTTCCTGGGATTGGGCGCCGGATTCGTGGCTGGCTTTGGCGTCTGGCGATGGCTTGTGACGCGGCGCGAGATCGACGGCGAGCCCTGGCCGTTCCGGCAAGCCCTCCAGGTGAACGAGCAACTGGCCCGCGACTACTTTAGCCGCCGGCGGCTCGCTCCGGAGTTCAAGCCGAGCCAGGTGAGTCCCGATCGCGTGAATGGCGACGTCGGGCTGGACGACGATATCGACGTTTCCACTTGGCGAATGTCTGTGGAAGGACTCGGCGCCTCGGATGCGCCGCTGATGCTGGACCTCGATGCCATCAAGAAGCTCCCTCGCGTGGAGATGACCACGGAGTTCAAGTGTATCGAAGGCTGGAGCGTGATCGTGCAATGGGTGGGTGCGCGCTTCACGGATTTTATGAGGGTTTATCCGCCCGCCACCCTCAGCGGCGCAGATTTCAGCTTTGATCGGACGTTCGATTTTCCGCCCTACGTCAGCATGTCCACGCCCGACGGCGGTTACTATGTGGGGATCGAGATGGAAAGCATGCTGCATCCGCAGACGATTCTGTGCTACGAGCGGAATGGTGCGCCACTCACACAGGAACACGGCGCGCCGCTGAGATTGGTGATTCCTGTGAAGTATGGTGTGAAGAACATCAAGCGAATCGGCTCCATTCGCTACACCACGCTGCGCCCGGCAGATTACTGGACTGAACGCGGCTACGACTGGTACATCGGGCTGTAGGAGCTGGTGTAGATGGTCGTCCTTGTGCGCCGCGCTAGATTTCTCCCAACGTCGAACATCGCGAGGCGCTGGGCGCGACGTGCCTTTAGAAAATCCCTTGACATATTCCTACATGGGAATGTAATCTCTCTTTTGATGCCGCGCGCCGCCACCAATTCAGATGTGTTCAATGCGATCGCCGATCGCAGCCGGCGCCAAATACTCAGCTATCTCGCCACTCAGGAGCGTCCCGTCGGCAGCATCGTGGTAACTCTGCGCCTGACACAGCCATCTGTTTCCAAGCACCTGCGCGTTCTTAAGGACGTCGGCCTCGTGCGCGCCCGCCGCCACGGCCGGCAGATGCTCTACCGGACCAACGCGGACGCGATTCGGCCCCTCTATGAATGGGCGGGCTCCTTCGAGCGTTTCTGGCAGCATCAGTTGATCCGCATCAAAGAGCGCGCCGAGGCAAAGATGAGGGAAGCATGATCGAATTTCGATACGGGAAGGAGTGAGGATGAAGTATGGTTTCGAACGTACCGGGCATCGAGAAACTTACGTTGAATCTGACCCAGGAGATTCACGTTCGCGCGTCGCTGGACGTCACGTTCGAGGCGTTGCTGGAACAGCTCGGGCCACGCAGCGATACGCCTGACGGCAAGCCGATGCACCTGAAAATCGAGCCCTGGCCCGGCGGAAGGTGGTACCGCGACCTGGGTGATGGCAACGGCCATTTCTGGGGTCAGGTGCAAGCCATCAAGCGGCCGACGCTGCTCGAATTCACCGGGCCGCTCTTTATGTCCTACCCGGTGGTCTCGAATGTTCAGTACCGGCTCAGCGAGCATGACGGCGGAACGCTGATCAAATTCCACCACACCGCGCTAGGACTCATTCAGGACGAGCACCGGGAAGGTGTGAGCAAGGGCTGGACGCACATCCATGAGCGTGTTCGCGCCCGGGCGGAAGCCAATCGCGTAAAAGCCGCCTCGGCAGAGTGATACCCGGCACATTGAGTTGGCCGCTTTTCGATTCGTCTGCAGCCAGGATTGGAAAGGCTCAACTCTTGACTTTCGGCCTTTGACTGTTGACTGCGTGCTTCCATGTGTCCAGCTTGTATCGCGAGCGCCATTCTGATGGCCGGCGGCGTGATGACCACCGGCGGGCTGGCGGCGCTGCTCATCAAGATTTCCCGTTCGAAAGACAGCGGAAAGAGCGGTCACCTCGAACAATCCAATGAAAAGGAGAAATGAATATGGCCACGGCAACGACAGTGAAAGCGCTTCCGAAGATTGTGCCGCAAGCGGAATGGCTTGCCGCGCGAAAGGAGCTTTTGCGGAGGGAGAAGGAGTTCACGCGGCTGCGTGACGAATTGAGCCAGCAACGGCGTGAACTTCCCTGGGAGAAGGTCGAGAAGCAGTACGTGTTTGAGGGGCCGAACGGCAGGGAGACGCTGAGCGGCCTTTTTGGCGGCAAGAGCCAGTTGCTTGTCTACCACTTCATGCTGGGACCCGATTGGAAAGAGGGCTGCCCGAGCTGTTCGTATCTGGCGGATCACTTCGACGGCAGCGTGGTGCACCTGGCGGCGCGCGACGCACGGCTGGTGGTGATATCGCGGGCGCCGATTGCGCAGATCGAGGCCTTCAAGAAGCGGATGGGCTGGCGATTCAAATGGGTGTCATCCTACGGGACCGACTTCAACTACGACTATCATGTTTCATTCACCAAGGATGAAATCGCAAAAGGGGAGGTGGACTACAACTACGGCCCACAAAAATTTCCTAGTGAAGAAGCGCCAGGCGCTAGCGTCTTCTACAAGGACGCTGCCGGCGATATCTTCCACACCTATTCCGCTTACGCGCGCGGGCTCGACATCCTGGTGGGCGCTTACAACTGGCTCGACCTCGCTCCCAAAGGGCGCGACGAAGAGGGACTGGCTTTTAGCATGGCTTGGGTTCGCCACCACGACAAGTACAACGAGGGCTACGTTGTGGACGCCAAGACGCAATACGTGCAGCCTGCGGTTATGAAGGCCGATTGTTGCGAAGGCGAACACCAGAAGCACTAATTGCGTTCTCTGTGCGCTCTGCGGTGAGCCTTGCTTCTTCTACCGCCGCTAACATCTTAGCTGACGAAGGAGAACCAGAATGGTACCGATGCTTGAACCGATCCTAAATGAGTTCCGCGAAGAGGCCGCAGTCACCAAGCGGGTGCTCGAAAGAGTGCCAGGCAACAAGCTGTCGTGGAAGCCCCATGAGAAGTCGATGTCACTCGGCCAGCTTGCCATTCACGTCGCAAACATTCCCGGCAACATAGCACGGCTCGTCCAACTGGCGGAGTTTGACGCCTCGACGGCCAATTTCCTCCCTACGCCGCCGAACAACCTTGAGGAAGTTCACACCGCTTTCCAGCAAAGCGTTCAAGCGGCGGAGGATTATCTTCAGAACGTAAGCGAGCAGGCAGCGCTCGGACCCTGGCGCCTCACCGTGGGCGGGAAACCAATCTTCACCAAATCGCGGGTTGCGATCATCAGGACGGTTATGCTCAACCATTGGTATCACCATCGCGGCCAGCTTTCAGTGTATTTGCGATTGCTGAATGTGCCCGTGCCTGTAATTTATGGCCGAAGCGTGGATGAGAATCCCTTTGCGTAAAGTAGCGCCAGCAAACGCGGACCGTGAGTCTGGGGCCGCCCCGGCCCGCGCTGGGCCATCGTCTTTCGCCCGTCGGTGCTCAAATCGCTGCGCCGTGATCACACGAACTCAGTTACAACACGCTGGCCTAAATGGTCCTTGTCACGATGCGAAGCGAGCGGGGGTGGTCAGGATCGATTCCCTTCACCTCGGCCAGGTGCGCGGCCAGAATCTGGCCTGGAATGATGTACGGAATCGGTGTGTAGATCTCCGGGATCGTCCCCGGCACCCGGATCACCCGCGTGGCCGCCGGCTTCGCATCCGCGGACGTGATGGCCAGCGTGTCCGCTCCCAGGCCGTGCAGCCTGCGCGCGAGCGCGCCAATATCGCGAAACGTGCGTCCAGGCGGCATGAAGAGAATCACCGGAAAATTTCTTTCCACCATGGCGATGGGGCCATGCAGAAAATCGGCGGAGGAAAAGCGCTCGGCGACCACGTAGCAGGTTTCAATGAGCTTGAGGGAAAGCTCCAACGCGTTCGCAAAGTTCAATCCGCGCGCTACCACGGCGCACTGCCGCATGAACCGGTAACGTTCCACCAACGTCTGAATTTCGTTGGCAATGCCGAGGGCGGCCTGCGCGCGGTCTGGGATCTCGCTGATGGCTTCCAGCGTGAGCCGGCCTCCGAGAGCAAAGGCCAGCAGATAGATAAGCACCAACTGGCCGGTGTAAGTCTTAGTGGCGGCAACCGACTTCTGAGGGCCGGCCCGTACCAGGAAAACCTCCTTCACCAAGCGGGCCATAGGAGATTTCGGTTCGTTGGTAATGCCCACCGTGAAGGCACCCTGACGGCGGGCGGACTCGAGTACCAGGTTGATGTCCGTACCCGCCCCGGATTGCGAGATGCCGATCATCAGAACATCTTTGAGATCGAGCTTGGCGTGATAGAGTGTGTGCAGCGAAGGTGCCGCCAGGGCCACCGGAACGCCTGTGGTGAGCTCGAGCAAGTATCGCGCAAATACCGCCGCATTGTCCGAGGTTCCTCGCGCCACCAGCAGAATCAAGCGGAATCTGCCGCGAGCAAAGCTGCTGAACTCCTCCGCGTGCCTCCGCTCGGCCCGAAACGTACGCTCCAGCGCCTCGGGCTGCTGGAGGATTTCATCCATCATTTTCGACATGGTGGAAGCTCTCAGTGGTCAGCTATAGTGCCGTAGCTCAAGGCAAAGCATCTCACGCCAAGGCGCAAAGAGACGCAAAGCAACATGCCTTTGTTTTCTTTGCGACCTTTGCGTGCTTTGCGCCTTGGCGTGAAACCGGTTTGATCGTCCTGGGATTTATTCACACCTTCTGAGCCCTGGGTTGGACTTATAACTCACGACACGAGAGAAGCAGTCAAATTATAAAAACGGTCGGCGTGAACTTTGAAATTCGAGTTGATGGCGCGACCGGGGAGG
>JASHYZ010000367.1 GCA_030042795.1 Terriglobia bacterium
CGTCCCGGCAAGCAGCCGGACGGTTTGGCCCAAACGCGTGAGGTGAAACTCTGCACGGTCTGGAGTGCGGAGTCGCGGGATAACGAAGGGCGGCCGGTGCGCGATGAGGGCTCGGTGAGCTATTCGGCCGCCATCGAGAGTGCCGCCCCCGCGGATACCGATCGTCAACTTTCCGAATTCACGCGGCGCGTGGAACGGGAAGCCACCCGGCGGCGTTGCGGGCAGGCCGAGCGGCTGGTGGTCATCGGGGACGGAGCGGCCTGGATCTGGAATGTGGCGGAGGAACTGTTTCCGCAGGCCGTTCAGAACGTGGATCGCTTCCACGTCAAGGAACGCCTCAGTCAGGTGGCCCAGAGTCTCTACGGAGAGACCAGCCCGCAAGCGCAGCACTGGGCCCAGAGGCGGTATCAAGAACTGGATGCGGGCCGCTGGAGGAATCTCGTGACCGCTCTCCGCCGACACGCCTCCCATTCCAAACTGGCGCGCGACGGCGTCCAATATCTGCGGCATAACCGGGCGCGCCTGCGCTACCCGGAATTCGAGGCCCAGGGGTTATGCGCTTCTTCCGGAGTGGTGGAGGCGGGCTGCAAAGGTGTAATCGGTACCCGACTCAAACGAGCGGGTATGCATTGGACCGTCCGGGTGCCAACGCCATCATCGCTCTCCGCTGCTGTAAGCTCAGCGGGCGCTTTGAAGATTTCTGGGAGCAGCGATCTATCCGCAGGAAGGCTGCATGAGCCTCCACCACAATCTTGTCGTGCACCCAGTTCCTGTTCTGGACCGGCAAACTGACGGGATGAGCGAACAGGAGAGGTTGGTGTTAAGCACGAAGGATCGGGATCGGTTGAAGGTGTTGCACGAAGTGAAGGGCGAGCATTTGACGCAGCGGGCGGCAGCGCAGCAGTTGGGGATCAGTGATCGCTGGGTGCGAGCGCTGCTGGGACGGGTGAAGCAGGAAGGCGACCGCGGGGTGGTGCACCGCTTGCGCGGGCGGGTCTCGAATCGGCGCTTGCCGGAGAAGGTGCGGAGGAAGGCGCTGGAGCTGGTGCAGGCGCGGTACGGGGACTTCGGACCGACGCTGGCGTGTGAGTACCTGGCAAAGGAGCACCAAGTGAAGGTAAGCAAGGAGACGCTGAGGAAGTGGCTGGTGGGAGCCGGGCGGCGGCGGGTGAAGCGGCGGAAGGTGGAGGAGGTGCACGTCTGGCGACCACGGCGGAGCTGCCGGGGGGAGCTGGTACAGTGGGACACCTCGGAGCATGACTGGCTGGAAGGGCGGGGTCCGAAGCTGTACCTGGTGGCGATGATCGACGACGCCACCAGCCAGGCCTACGCGCGCTTCGTGGAGCACGACAGCACGGAGGCGAACCTGCGAGTGCTGTGGGGATACCTGGAGGGGTGGGGACGGCCGATGGCGTTTTACACGGACAAGGGCAGTCTGTTTCGGGTGAATCAGCCGCCGCTGGAAGCGAGCGCGGAGGAAGCGGTGAAGGAGGAGAGGACGCAGATCGGGCGGGCCTTGAAGGAGCTGGAGATTGGGTGGATCGCGGCGCACTCCCCGCAGGCTAAGGGGCGTATTGAGCGCTTCTTCGGCACCGCCCAGGACCGGCTGGTGAAAGGGCTACGGGTCGCCAAGGCATCTAGCCTCGGAGAGGCGAACGAATCGGTATCTGGAGCAGGAGTATCTGCTCTGCTGGAATCAGAGCTTCACGGTGGGGGCGGCGAACCCGACGGATGCCCATCGGCCTTTGCGTCGCGAGCAGGACCTGGCGGCGCTTCTGAGTCAGGTCGAAGAACGGGTGGTGACGCCGGACTACACAATTCGCTACCAGGGGAAGATCTATCAGATGGCGCGCGCCGACGTCCGGGCGGGATTGCGGGGCGGTCGGGTGCGAGTGGAACAACGCCTGGACGGCCGCCTAGCGGTCAAGTTTCGCGAGCACTATGTGAATATCACGGAGTGCCCACCTCGGCCGAAGACTCCTGCGCCGCCGAAGCCGGCAGCGACTTCGAAGAAGGCTCCGGCGAAGGCCGGGCGCGGTTGGATGAAAGACTTCGATCTGCAGAAGAATCCCCCGCTGTGGGCGATCGTGGCATCGGAGCGAGCCGCGGTGCGGCGGGAGATGGGGTAGGGGCGGCGACGTTTTTCGCGGCTAACTCCAGTCGCCCTCCGGGCTCCTTCGGTCAGCCGCGAAAAGCAGGGAGCGGAATGTTCTACTTTGCTCAGATTAGGAACTTTCTATTTTGCCTTGACAGCCACTAACCCGGGCAACTCGGGGAGGCATTGACCAAGCCTAATCTTAGTGGGCGGTCTTGAGGTCAAGGACGGCGAGGTGGCGTACCCAGCGGGCGCGGCGTATGTCCTTGGAAACGACCAGTTCTAAGGGGCCCGATTTGGCATCAAGGGGTTGGCCGTTCAGTGAGTCGGCGACGAGGACTCCTCCGGGATGAAAACTAGGGTCCACCTCGGCGAGAGAGAGGACAACCTGGTATCCGTCAGAGCCGGTGGCAACGATATACGAAATCAGCGCGATACCGTGGAGTTCTTTACCAACGGGTGCGCCGAATTTCATCAGGAGTTCGGCAAGGGGGACGCCGGAATAAATGTCATCGGCGTTCGTATGCGCGTTGTGGATCGTTATTGTGGCGTGCGGAAGGGATTTGAAGTCAGTAGGTTTGATCAGAGCATCCTCGTGATACGGATAAGCGGAAACGAGCAGATCGTCTTTTTCCGACGGCGGATACACTTTGATTGGCGGGCTGACGGGTGCGATCCGGAGGTTGACGGGAATGGTTTGTGTTTCTCCAGCCTCCTTGACCTCAATGTGAGTGGCGACGCTAGCGAAACCCGGGCAACTGACGAAGAGGGCGTATCCACCCGGCTTCAAATCGAGCGCGAGGTGGCCCTTGCCATCCGTTTCCATTCGGGCGGGTGCGCGATCGGGTGCAGGCGCCACGCGGATGCGAGCATTGCCGACACCCATGCCCGTCGGCTCCGTCACCTCGATGACAACCGGCACGGTTGCGGGAGTTTGGCGGGCTCGAAGTCCGGGGGCAAAAAAGAGCGCGAGGCAAAACAGGCCGGCGGCGACACATCGCATGGTAGAAGTATAGGCCGCAATGAAGCCTGATGTTATCGGGGTTTTCCCCTTGGTTCCTATTTGAGGCTTCTCCAATGTCACTGGTTAGCAGTTCGTTGAAAAACTCGTCCAAACTGTCATTCCGAGGAGCCCAAGGCGACGAGGAATCTCG
>JASHYZ010000368.1 GCA_030042795.1 Terriglobia bacterium
AGCCGAGCCAGTTCCTTCAGATTGTGCGTGTAAGCCTGATTGACAAAGTTCTTGTCGGGGAAGTCGTATTGCTGGACCGCACGCGACAGATAAGCCTTGAGCGCGCACTCCAGGGCAAGGCCCGTCATGTAATAAGCTCCCGTCCAGCACTGATTCTCCAGTAACACCCGGGCTTCGTTCAGCCTGCCGCCAGCGAGGAGGCGCAACTTATCACGATTCAGCTTTGCAACAATCACGCGAAATCTCTTTTGTGGTTGTCAGACTCCGGCTGCACCGACGACCCGTTCTGCCGCATCCTTCATCCCCCGGGCGACGATGAAATTCAGCCCGGATTCGGCGAGGATTTTCTGTCCCAACTCGACGTTCGTCCCTTCCAGTCGCACTACTACCGGAACCTTGATTCCCAGCGATCGGGAGGCTGCCACCACCCCGTTGGCCACAATGTCGCAGCGCATGATGCCGCCGAAAATGTTGATGAGCACGGCGCGCACGTTGGGATCGCCGAGAATGATCTCGAACCCGTGCTTCACCTGCTCCTCGTTTGCGCCACCTCCCACGTCCAGAAAATTAGCGGGGCTGCCGCCTGCATACTGGATGATGTCCATGGTGGCCATGGCGAGACCCGCGCCGTTCACCATGCAGCCCACCGTGCCGTCGAGGCGAACGTAATTCAGCCCGTAGTCGCTGGCCTTCACTTCCAAGGGGTCCTCTTCGTTGATGTCGCGGAATGCCTTGATGTCCGGATGGCGGTAAATGGCGTTGTCGTCGAAAGTCATCTTGGCGTCGAGCGCCAGCAAACGGCCGTCCTTGGTGACCACGAAAGGATTGACCTCGGCCAGAGAGGCGTCGGTGGCTTCGAACGCGCGATACAGATTTTGCAGAAATTGCGATGCCTCGTTCACCAGCTTCGAGCCAAGCCCGAGGCCAAAGGCGAGCTTACGCGCTTGAAACGCCTGAAATCCCACAGCCGGATCGATCGATTCACGCAGAATCTTCTGGGGATGACTGGCCGCGACTTCTTCAATCTCCACGCCTCCTTCGGTAGAGGCCATAAAGACGGGCCGGCCCGAGGCTCGGTCGATCACCAAACCCAGGTAGAGCTCGCGCGCCACTTCTAATCCTTCTTCGATTAGCACTCGCCGCACCGGCCGCCCCTCGGGTCCCGTCTGATGAGTCACCAGCGTCTTGCCCAGAATCTCACTCGCAGCCTTTTCGGCAGCCTCGGCGCCGCGCACTACTTTCACGCCACCTGCCTTGCCGCGGCCTCCGGCATGGATTTGAGCCTTTACCACCATCGTCCCGCCGCCAAGACGCTCAACGACGGTTTTCGCTTCTTCCACGCTAGCGGCAACCTCGCCACGGGGAACCTTCACCCCGTAGCGCGCAAGAATCTGTTTAGCCTGGTATTCGTGGATCTTCATAATGGTTGTCGGTAGTCAGTTATCGGTCGTCAGTTGTCGATGGCCGGCTGCTTGTTGCGGATTGCTGACGACGGGTCGAACGCCGCGCTTCACGCTACAATACGCAGTGGGCGCACACGCAGCATTACTCAGTATAGAAAAGGCGCTGAAAACAGGCAAGCGTCGCGGAATTCTGGTACTGGCGTCATCTGTGCCTGAAGCTCAGCTAGCCCTTCAGCCCACAGTCATTCCCGCGGAGGCGGGAACCAAATGACGCCAGTACTGGAATTTTCATAGCGTTCGCTCGCGAGGAAACACATGGGCCAGTTAAGCGCATCGGTGACGGGAATTCTCACTTCGGGGATGTTGATGTATGCCTGCGCTGCACACGCTCAGCAGCCCTCTAGAGCGCCTTCGCCGTCGTATGTGCCAAATGCCGAAGCGCACAGGAAAAGTGCCGCAGAAACAGTCTTCGGCCTCACGGCTTCGTCGTCCACCGACTTATTGGACTGGAAGATCGTCGTCAAACGGCTAACAAACTACCTGGGGGGACCCTACGGTGTCGATTTTGTCCAAACGCCTGGCGGAGTCTCGAGGATTGTGTACTCCTTTCGTGAGAACTTCCACGCTGAATCGGCTGAGGTCCTCGGGACCGGATGCGTGGTTATCGTTTTTGTTGGGCGGGATGGTAAGGCTTTCACAAGAGTCTTTCGCTTGGAACCAGAACGCGTCGTGCAAGTGCTTGCGGTCGGAGGAATCACAGTCCCCGAATTTGTTGACGGGTTCATGTTGAACTACACAGGCCGGCTGATAAAAGCAGATTGCCTTTTGCCCGCGAAAGCCGAGATCTATGAATGGGACGGAAAGGTACTCAACCTTGCCGATACCGCAAACTATGATGATCGCTTTGATGCCTTGTCTCGATTAGCTCGCGCCAGAGCGGCCAGGAATCCAAATCTTTCCTGCTGTGGCCCTTGGATTGATTGCCCCAACTCACAGAATCCGAAAAGTGCCGCGGGTCAGGCTGGCCAGGAGTCCGCACGACAATGAAGATTTCTGAGGCCACCGAGCAGCTTCACAGCGGCGCGAGCCTCGCTCGTACCGAAGCCCGCGAAGCCATGCAAGAGCTTCTTTCCGGCACGGTGTCCGATCCTGACATCATCGCGTTT
>JASHYZ010000369.1 GCA_030042795.1 Terriglobia bacterium
ATTGACGCGGTAAAGGAGATTGTGCGGCAGGTCCGGCTGCGCGACCTGGGCGGAATCATCGTGATCGATTTCATTGACATGGATGACCGCCGCAACCGCATGAAGGTGGTGCAGGCGCTCGAGGAGGCGCTGCGCAGCGATCGCGCCCCCACGAAGATTCTGTCGTTTAACGAGTTCGGCTTGGTGGCGCTCACCCGTAAGCGCGTAAAGCAATCACTGGAACGCACTCTGTCGGAGCAATGTCCCTACTGCGTGGGCTCAGGCTGGGTCAAGTCCGCCGCCACCGTGTGCTACGAAATTATGGAAGAGGTCAAGAAGATGGCGCACGAGATGGAGGGCAATGTGGTGACGCTGCGGGTGAACCCCGAAGTGGCGCGGGTTTTAAGATCCCGCGAAGGCATGCTGATGGCCGAGATCGAGAAGCTGACTGGAAAGGACGTGGTAATCAAGAGCGATTCCAGCGTTCACCAGGAACGCTTCGAGATCTTTTGACCGTGCGCCGTTATTGGGAAACGCCGGGAGGCAGACCCGGCGGAGCCGGAGCACTCGCTTTTACAACCAGCGTGCCCTTCATGCTGCGATACAACGTCCGGCACTCCATCTCCGGACAATTGAAAGTGAACTTGCCGGTCTCCGCAGCGGTGAAGTTGATGATGGTGGGCACGCCCTGCTTCAGCTTCTTGTGAATGTTAAACTTTTTGAGCTCGAAGCCGTAATCGTGGTCGACCGCGGTAATGACAAATCGGACTTTGTCACCTGGCCGCACGATGATGGTGAACGGATTGAACGTGTGCTTCTTGGCCGTGATCTGGAAAACACGAACCTCGCCTGGCGGCGGCGACTCCAACATTTGGGCCTGCAGGCCCGAACTGAAAGCGACAATAGCGAGAAACACTTGCCCCAACTTCAAAAAACGCATTTTGTCTCCCGTATAGGAACCTACAACACGTTATTCTCACCAAACTCGGCTGCTGAGGCCTCGACTTCGCCGTCAACGCCCTTGAGTTGGCCAAGGAAAGCCTGGATTCCCGGCTGGTAACAATTCTCTATTTTACGGTCTTTTGGCGGCAGCCGCCAGCGGCGATCAGTGGGTCTGGGGTTACAGAACTCGGGAATTCCCGCTTTGAAAACATCTGCCGTCCTACGGGCAGTTGAAGTTCGTCACTCAGCATCGGTCCAGCCTGCAAGGGAATCGCCGTCGCGGCCGCGGCTGGCAGCGCGGACAGAAGTGGCTGCTCCGGCCGCTGATCACGAGCCGCCGGATCTTCGATCCACAGTGCGGGCAAGGCTCGCCGGTCCTTTGGTACACCTTGAGACTCTGTGCGAAGCGTCCTGGCCGTCCCTCGATGTTTACGTAATCGCGGAAGCTCGTGCCCTGTTTGGCAACGGCGCGCCGGAGCACTTTCACAACGGCAAGGTGCAGTGCGGAAGCAGCAGAACGCTTCAAGAGCCCGGCTTCGGTGAGCGGATGAATGTGCGCTTCGAACAGCGCTTCGTCCGCATAAATGTTGCCCACTCCGGCGAGGCGAGCCTGGTTGAGAAGCCAACTCTTAATCGGCGTGCGGCGCCCCTTGAGAGCCTCGACGAACTCTTCTTCAGGCATGCTCGGGGCATCTGGGCCGAGCCCCTGAAAGATAGCTTCGATCTCAGCTCGCGAGCACCAGCGCAGTCTGCCAAAACGCCGGATGTCACGGTAGCGAATCTCCTCGCCGTTGTCGAGCACCAGGCGCACGTGGGTGTGGGGTTCAAAGGGATGGTTTGAGGGCAACACCGTCACCTGGCCGGTCATCCCAAGTCGCACGAGAAGGTAACTCAGGCCGCTGCCGGCGCTTTTGCCGGCGGTTGGCTTCAAGCCTCGGTCAAGTTCAATCGCAAGGGCCTTGCCCTTGCGGTCGAGTCGCCGGATGACGCCGCGCACGTTTTGCTCAAAGTCCTCGACCAAACCCGCGATCACCTGCGGGTGGCTGACTTCCACCGCAGTGATGCGCCTGCCAAGCACACGACCCTCAAGGCCGCGGCGAACGGTTTCAACTTCGGGGAGCTCAGGCATGTTGGTTGGTGGCGGTCGGTTGTCGGTTTTCAGTCTTTGGTCTTTCAGTTGGTGAGTCTCCCAGTCTGACTGTCATGAAGCCGAGGACTGCGTGACTGGCAGACTGACAAACTGAGAGATCGATCGACGCCTTACTGGCGAAGCGCGTGTCCCTCCGCGTCGGGCAACCGGTTGAGTGCGATCAACACGATGTCTACAATCTTCCAAATGCCACAGCCTCCCAACGTGACGAGCTTCAGAAGGCCCAATCCAATCTCGCCCAGATAGAAACGATCGACGCCGAGGAAGCCGAGAAAAAAAGAGAGCAACATGGCCGTGCTCCAGTCCCGGCTTCCGGCTGGCAACGTGGATTGAGGCACCAGGAGCGGATCGCCGTTAGCATCCGGCAGCCTCTTGAGAGTGATCAGCACCACGTCCACTAGGGCCCAAATGCCACACCCTCCCAGGGTAAGCAACTTAAGGATTCCAAGACCAGTGTAGCCGAGATAGAAACGGTCAACTCCGAAGACGCCCAGGAAGATGGAAAGCAAAAGCGTGGTGGCCAGCTCCTTTTGGCTGCCTCGCGAAAGCCGCGTGCCGCACTTCACGCAAACCTGAGCAGCAGGCAGCGTTTCAGCCCCGCACGACGGGCAGCGCTGAGAGCCCGCGAGCGCCCGTTGACCACACACGCTGCAGAACTCCGCCTGCTCGGGCACCTCGTTCCCACAGTTACGGCAATACATACGATTCCCCCTCCCCGGTTCGAAAACCCTGTGAACACCCTATGCTGCTTGATTCAGCGTGCGGAGCCCGTCTCGCCTAACTTGCTTGACAGATATGCCATAATGGCAGCAGCCTGCCGTTGCGTCAATGTGGCCCGGTTCCACGAGTTCAATACGGAAGCCTCGGCCCGTGCCTCGCTTCAGGGATTTTCGCACGCAGGCTCCCGCTAGAACGGAGCTATCGTTGCTGCTCCCCGACTAGGTTCAATCGGCGTGAAGCGCCGGCGCCAGTGAAGGTTCAACATAACAGTCCTAGCGCGCCTAGCAGGCACACGTTGATCGCCATCGCCGCGACGGGCTTGAGGCTGCAAAATAGTCTCAAGTCGTTAATGCGGCGCCTATTTTGCAGTAGCGGTTTGACACCTCCATAGGGCCGCAGTAGACTCTGGCGCATGTCGATACCAACCGAACCCATCGGAAGCATTCCCAGGCCGGTGCAGCTCGTGGAAGCAATGCGAGCTGTTCAGGAAGGCCGTCTTGCGGCGCAAGAGCTAGACGCTCTTTACTCGGGCGCGATTCGCGACACTATCCGGCGCTTTGAGGAAACCGGGTCTCCGGTGATCACGGACGGAGAGCAAACCAAGCCCAGCTTTGCCACCTATCCCGTTCACGGCCTCGATGGCGTCGCGCCGGATGGCATCGTGGTTCCTTTTGCCGACGGTCACACACGCCGCCTGCCCCGGTTGACCACCGGTCCATTTTGCTACAAGACCCATGCCGAGACCTTCCTTAGGGTAGCCCTTCAGCACACGCAGCGCCCAGTGAAGCAGGCGGTGATTTCTGCCTCGCTGCTGAGCCTTCTTTATCCCCAGGAGGGCATCAACGGCTATTCGCGGGAGCTGTTTCTCGGGAACTTGATTCGCGAAGCCGTAGCAGACATCCGCGGCTGTCTGGAACTTGGGGCCCACAAGGTGCAGGTCGACTTTACGGAGGCGCGGCTTTCCCTCAAGCTTGACCCTTCGGGAGGGTTGCTTCAGCAGTTCATTGATTTGAACAACCAGGTGTTGGGCCACTTCACCGCCAAAGAGCAGAGCAGGATCGGCGTTCACACCTGCCCCGGAGGCGATTGGGATGCCACCCACAGCGCGGACGTCGATTACGCAGGCCTGCTCCCCGCCTTCTTCTCGTTGCACGTCGGCAGTTTCTACATCGAACTGGCAAGCGAGAAGGACCGGCGCCGTGTTCTGCAACTGATCCGCGAACACGTGCGGCCGGGACAAATGGTTTTCGTCGGCGTCACCGACCCCATCAGTCCCAACATCGAGACGCCGGAGGAAGTCCGTAATCGGGTTCTGGAAGCTGCCGAATTTATTCCGCTGGGCCAGCTCGGCACCACAGACGACTGCGGATTCGCTCCCTTCAGTGATG
>JASHYZ010000370.1 GCA_030042795.1 Terriglobia bacterium
CTGGCCGGGCCTGCGGAAATAGGCCGTCTCCACAGCGATAGGCAAATCCACAAAGGGCTCGTCGAGATCCATCGCCTGCTCGAGTTGCAGCTCTTTGTCTTCGGCGGTGAACTGCCGGAAATTCTTGGGCGCATAATAGCCGGGACGCGCCTGAACCTTCACGCCGGGGCGGTTTACCTGCACTCTGATGCGGCGGAAACGCCCATCCGATCGTGTGTCGGACGGCGTGTAGCCCAGCAGGTAGTACGTGGAGTTGTCTTCCTGGATGTCGGTGAAGGCGGGGCCGAAGTCATTCATGTCATAGAACGTGCGCCCGCCGGTATCAGCCGCCAGCGCCGCCAGCGTTTCGCGGCCGCCCTCCAGGTTCGAGAACTGCGACGAGACCGCAGAGCCCGTAAAGAGCGCCGTGCCGGTCGGACTGGCGCTGGTAGCGTCGCCGCCGGGAGGCAATCCCACCAAGCCAGTGGCGTCCACGGTATAGAACGACACGTTGGCGCGGTTGGCAGCGTCGGTGGTGGCTTGCAATTGCGCCTGGTTTTCTACTCCCGTGCGCTGCACGCCGCTTGAAAAATGAATCACAGATTTCCGTCCCGGAATGCCGCGCAACAGATCGGCCAGCGACTCGAGCGCCGCCAGCTTCTCATCGGTATTGAAGATGTTGAATTCGGTTTCATCGGGTGTGAAAGCTTCAGAAGTATCCTGGGTGACGATCTCTTCGCCGTTCTCATTGGTGCCGCCCGCGGCGCCGGTTTCGCCCTGGGCCGCGAGGGATGACGCTTCGCCCACCCGGATGCTTTCGATCGCTTTGTGCAGCTCGTCGCGATCGTTGGTGAAGTTCTGCACCACCCGCAGATCAGAACTGTAAGTGGCAATCGCCACCAAGTCAGCAGGCGTCATTTGTTTGCGTGTGAAGTTCTCCGCTGCCTTCACGGCCCGCAGAAGGTCATCAACCTGCATCGAGGAAAGGTCAAAGAAGAGCACGATCAAGCGATGGTCCTGCACCATCCGTCCCACTTGAGAGGGGCTTACGATGGTGGGCAGCTTACCCAGATCGACGATGGCCGGAGCGCCGTTTTCTCCCGTGGCACTTGCAAGCTGGCCAATGTTTTCCAGGCTGAAGGAGGTGATCTTTTGCGGGGCGCCGTCCTCAAACACGCGGAAGTCATCCTGCGTCAAGTTCGTCACCGGATTGCCATGTTTGTCTGTGACCCGGACGTCCACCAGCACCACGTTAGTTTGCACGCGCAGCACAAAGCTGTTACCCTGCCGGGCCACCGGGCCGGCGGATGTGGCAGGCGGAGTGGTTTGGGCGGTCTGTGACCGAGTGACGGAAGGCAGGAAGCAGAAGACAGCAGGCAGAAGCCAGAAGACAGAAGTCAGAAGGTGGAGAGATTTTGAAATTCGGATCATAGAGCCTGCCTTCAAGACCCCGCTAGACGCCCGACTGCACAGACCAGAACAAGATAACGCTTTAGTAAATAATGTCAAAACCCGTGTGCTTAACCGCAGTAACAGCCTTATTTATCAATAACCTCTTGGCTTTACAAAAATAACTCCTTTATTTTCAATTACCTCTTGGCTTTGATCGTTGTGGGAAAATACTTGTCCTTTGTTTTCAATAACCTCTTGGCTTCGTTCGTAACGTTAACTCTCGACCATCGCTTCAAGCGGCGCATCTCCATCCTCACCTCTGAGCTCTGAACGTCCCGTTGCCTGTCGGGTGGCCTCCGGAACCAACGTGTTCGTTCTGGATGCCCGAAAGTTCATGAAAACCTGCCGCAGAACTGCTCGCAGCCTAGCACAAGCCTAGGCTTGTTGTCAAGCAGTCTAGGCCTCACGTAGCCTAGGCTAGGCCGGCGGACCCGCCGTCGCTTCGCCTCGCGATCAGGTCCCAGCCCTCACGCCCTAGCGTTCCACCAGGTGCCTATCATTGCCGCACAATCCTCCAGAAAGATCTGATCCTCATCTGAGAAGGCGTATGAGTTCTCGCTTTCGATATCGATGGTTCCGACGACTCTTGCGCGATCCGCATCAAAAATAGGCACGATGATTTCGGATCGCGTCGTACCGAAGGCTGTCAGATAATGAAGGTCTGCGGCCACATCACCCACGTTCACCGTCCTGCGCTCCCGGACACACACGCCGGTGAGGCCCTGGTTGATCCGAAATCGTGGATAGGCGGGCGCTCCGGGCCCGCTGAAAACCAGGTTACGCACCTCACCCGCGCCGTGGTCAACCTCATACAAGCCAACCCACCGGTGCTTTCCGCTCTCGCGCAGAAACTGAGCGAGATCCCTTAGGAGGGCAGCTCGCTCCCTACCCTGTTCCATGAATCGCCCCAGCGCGGAGAGACGCCCATTCGCGTCGAGAGCGCGTTGCATCAGGACGGTGTCGAGCCACCTGCCGAACTTCCGTCCCACCGCTTCGAAGGCACCGACTTTGCGAAATCCAAATCTCTCGTGCAGGCGAATGGAAGCGATGTTGAGGCTATCTCCGATGACGGCGATCATCTGGCGGCTGCCCCTTGCTTCGCACAACTCGAGCAGCCGGGTCATGAGAAGCTTGCCCAAGCCTTGCGCCAGAAAGCCGGGATGAATGTAGATGGAGTCTTCTACCGTGAAACGGTACGCGGCGCGCGCTCGATAAGACGCGGCGTAGGCGTATCCCGCAACCGCGCCCTCGACTTCAGCGACGAGATAAGGCAGTCCGTGGGTCAGGATCTCGAGCCGGCGCCTGTCCATTTCGGCACAATCGGGAGCATCGATCTCGAATGTCGCGGTGCCGTGCCGGACGTGATGCGCGTAAATCTCTGTAACGGCGCGCATGTCATTTTGGGTGGCTGCTCTTATCAGGGCCATTGTCCCATTCGCTTGTACTACACATTCTGGGCTTACACTCGGAAAGACAGGTTGGACTGCTATTCCCATCGAAACCGAGTACCTCCTAGAACCTCAATCTGAACGAAAACGTCACCGACCGCATGCTGCCCACGCCGGTCACCCGCCCGAAATTGACGGAATTCACCACCGTGCCCAGACCGCTGAAATTAGCGGTGTTAAACACGTTGTTGGCGGCTACGCGAAAATCACCGTTAATGCCCTTCTCGCGGTTAAAGACGATCTGCCGGTCGAGAGACATATTGAAGTTGTACGTCGGCGGACCCGGGATGGTGTCCACGCCGGCGTTGCCCAGTTCACCCGCCGGCGGCAGAGTAAAGGCCGCGGTATTGAAGTATTCCAGCGTAGTGCGCTGGGAGCCCGGCAAACTCACCGATTCACCCGTGGCATCGGCCCGCAAGGAGTAGTAGGCGCCGGTGCGTCCGTTTGAAGCCACGTTTCCCTGGACGTACGCCGTCGAAGGAGTACCGGCTTCGATGGTGGTGACGCCGCTCCACTGCCAGTTTCCAAAAATGTGCTCCAGCGGGCCGCCGTGATTCAGGAAGCGCTTGCGATCGCCAAAAGGAAGCTCGTAGTTGTAGTTCAGCAGGAACTGGTGCCGGCGGTCAAAGCTGGAGAGGCCGTACTCGGCCGCAGGGTCCAGGTAATTCTGAGCTACCACGCTGCCGGTCCCTGCCAGGCCCCCGATGCTGCTGGCGTCATCCAGCGCCTTGGAATAGGTATAGCGTCCCCAAATCGAGAGGCCGCGATGGAACTGGCGGCGCAGGCTGATTTGAAGAGCGTTGTAGTTGGAGTTTGCGCCCGCCGTCTCATAGGTATATTGGAGCGCGTTGGGCGTGTTGTTGGAGCCGGCCGGGTTGGGGCCAAGCAGCAGATCGAGGTGCCGGCCCACCGTGCCGAGGTAGCCCACGTCCAGAATGACGTTGCGGAAGATTTCGTTTTGCAGCGTGAAGTTCCAGGTTTGCGCGTAAGGCGTGTGGTAGCCCGGATCGACGGCATAAGTATTCGTCAGGATGTTCGGGCCCACCGCTGGAAAGCCGTTTTGCAGTGTCAGCGGCTGGGCCGGCGAGGTCACCAGGGTTGATGACGTAGCGAAGGGCGGCTGGCTCACCAGGTTGCCCGTCGCCAGGCGCTGATAAATGGACTCATCGTAGAACATGCCATAGCCCGTCCGAATCACAAAATGGCTCTTGGTCCAAGGTCGGTAAGCGATGCCGATGCGGGGCGTAAAGTTGGTGTCTTGACCGCGCAAGAGCGACGGCGGCAGGCCGTTCGGATTCTGGCCGGTCACCACGGTGGCAGAGGAAAAGTCCGGGCCCAGTTCGAGATCGGAAAGGTGCCCGTACTTCTCAATGAACGGCTGGAAGTATTCGTAGCGCAGCCCTGCCAGGATGGTGAACTTCGAAGTGGCCCGCCAGTCATCTTGCACGAACCCCGCGCTGTACCAGGCGCGAAGGTAGTTGGCGCTGGTTCCGTAGCGCACCGAAGTGGAATAGGGCAGGCCCAAAAGAAAATCTGCGAAGTCGAACCCCGTGCCGTCTACCGGCTGGCCGGTGGCAGTGAAGTCGCTGGTGGTGTAGCCCGTAAAAGTGAAGGTGCCGCGGGCGTTGGGATCAGTCAGGGTATTCACCTGCACGTGCCGCAGCTCGCCTCCGAAGCGAAAATTGTTCTTGCCGTGATTGACGATCATGGTGTCAACGGCGCGCGTGGTCTGATTGCGGGTGAGGCTGGGAATGGCAAGGCCAAGTCCGCCAAAATTCGTAAAGCTGATGGCCGGCAACCCCCAGTTCAACGGATCTTCAGAAACGCCGGTAATGCCAAGCTCGGCCGCAACGTTTTCTGTGTTGGCGAAAGGATCGGAGAGAAACGTGCGCGAGCGGTTGAAATTAAACAGCACTGTGTTCACCACCTGCGGCGTGAAGGTGTGCGACTCATTCAAGGTAAGGTTCTGTTGCCGCACGGTGGTTCTGCTGGTGAAGTCCGGGAAACTTGAGACGCTGTCAGTGTGAGTAGAATTAAGGTAGTACATGCCGCTCAAGCTGTCTCTCTTCCCAATCTGCTGCCCGATGCGCGCCATCAGCCGTTGATTGGTGCTGGGCAACGATTCCTGTAAGTGGAAGTTCTGCACGCTGGCGGGTACGTTCGGCAGCGGTATGTACTGAAGCAGACCCAACGCCGCCGGGTTGAGCATCGACGAGGGAATCGTGTTGTCTGGAAACGGAGTGCGCGGCCCCAGGGCACCCGCTTGCGGCTCATAGATGGTCGGCGTTGTGTCTGCACCCACGCCGGCCGGAATAACTGTTTCGGAGAAATTTCCCGCCCGTTCCAGTGCGCTGGGAACTGTCGAGTAGCTGTCGACGGCGCTCTTGCTGTGCTGCAGGTTGTAGTTCACGAAAAAGTTTGTATTGTTCTTACTGCTGACGACGTGCGGAATGACGAGCGGCCCTCCGATGCTGATCCCTGTCTGCTCGGTATAAGCGGGGATTCGCGGCGACGAGGCCACGTTTAGCGGGTAGGGCCGCGCATCCAGGACGGAGTTGGTGTAGCTCTGCAAAAAGTTTCCCCGCAGCCGGTTCACCCGGGGCCGGCGTCCCCCGAGACCCGCGAAGAAACCGATCACGTTCTGCCCGCCGCCGCCCCCGCCGCCGAAACGTCCGCCGCCCCCGCCACCAAAGCCCCCACCTCCAAAGCCACCTCCGCCGCCCTGCGGGCCTCCGCCTCCTTGGCCTCCAGCGCCGCCAAAGCCCGGAGCGCCCTGTTGACCCGGCCCTTGAGACTCTCCAAACTGGCCCGTCATCATCATCATTCTGCCGTTGGCGCCGAACACAGGAGCCTCAGCCGTGCTGCCATTCAGCAGGAAGGAATTGTTGGCGCTAGCCTGCTCCCCGCCGCCCGTCGATTCCTCTTCGCCGCTCGCGTCTTGAAGGCCGCTTTCGGAAAACCTCAGGGATGCCTCACCGCCGGCTGACTCCACGCCGCCCATTTCCCCGCCCTGCTGGGCCATCCGGGCTTCGATACGCGCGCGCGCCTCGGGCGGAAGTTGGCTTAGGTCCGGTTGACCGTTGGCGCCACGCGGAATCCGGTAACCGCCAGGCTGGGCACTCTTGCTTGCCGAGGCTTCACCCTGGGAGCTTGACGCGAGAGTCAGTTTCACATTAACGGTGAGGGGTTGCCCGGTCGTGACCGGCACGGGCTCGCGAACGTCAGTGCCAAAACCCACCAGCGAAACTTCCAGTCGGTAGGTTCCCGGCGGAACATTGCGGAAGGCGTAGTTGCCTGACTCATCGCTCCACGTCTCTTTTCGCTCCCCAGTTTGCGGATTCACCAGCAACACCGTGGCGCCAGGAACTGAAACACCACCGGGGCCGCGCACATGCCCGGAGACTGTTTCGACCGATGATGAGGGTACTGCCGGCGACACCTCGTTCGTCGACACTGACGAGAGAGCTGAAGTCGGAGGAGTCTGGGGCGCAGGCGGAGCTTGCGAAACCGGAGAGGACGGTAATTGTTGTACCTGCCCTTGCTGGGCCGCCGGCGATTGCGCTGAGGCGCACGCCGTGAGAATCAGAACAAGAAAGGTACCCAGAATGAATGGCAACGACGGTGCCAGCGCGCTGCCAGTGGTCTTAGGAGAGAATTTGGGACGTACACAGCCGCTCATCAAAGACTCAATTCCGTTCCGGTTGTCCAATGTGTCGGCGCTCCGGCGGCACGCCGAGGAGAGTCAATCATGCTTATACAGAACGCATTTAGCCGTGTGCAGCAACTTAACGCGTTCTGTATAGTCGCAAAGGCTCGCAATGTTGTTCGTCTGGAATTGAAGGGTGGAGCTGAAGCCGCTTAAGCCGGACTAAAGCTCCCCCCTTCGAGGGCGCGAACTCAACGCCACAGAACCTGCCTCATTTTCCTATTGCTGCCCTTCCCGCGCACAAGTTCCAAAACATGTCAGGCCTTTGGGGCCGTTCCGCTTGAGCCTGCCCGCCCTCGTCAACTTTGACGGGTGCCGCTCGGGTGAGGTTTCAATGTAACCCCACATGCCGCCAATCCGTTCTAACATGAGGTAGGAGGAAGCAATGGATATCAGGATATCGAAGAGGGCAACCCTCGTGTTGGGCATCACGTTGGGATACGTGCTGGCCGCTGTTCCTGTCCTGGGACAGGACGCGCAACAGGCGCAGCCGAACACCCAGCAGGAGGACCAGGCGGGACCTCCGGGAGGCCCGGGCCAGTTCCGCGGTCCACGCAGGGGGGGCGCCTTTGGAACCATCGTATCCGTCGGTGTCAATCAGTTGGTGATCAAGAGGCAGGATGGCCAAACCACCACCGTCCAGGTGAACAGCGAGACGAAGTTTCTTGACAGGGGCAAACCCATCGAACTGGAGGATCTCAAACCCGGTGACCATGTGATGGTGCGCGCTCGCGCCCCGATGGACGAAGCGAGTGGCGTCACGCCGCCGGCGGGAGCAACGCCGAATCCGGGAGCTGCACCCGGGGCTAATGCCACGCCGGCCGTGATTCTGGCGGCGTCAATCGCGCGCGTGCCGGCCGGGCAAGGCGGCGGGTTCAATGCTCCGCGGGCCTTCGGCCGCATCACGGCGATTAACGGAAATCAGTTGACGGTGCAAAACCGGCAGGGTGAACGCGTAATCACGGTAGCGAGCGACGCCCACATCACGAAGGATGGACAGCCAGCGACGTTGAAAGACTTTAAGGTGGGCGACCCGGTTATGGCGCTAGGGCAGGAAGATAACGGCCAGTTTACCGCGACTCACCTCATGAGCGGTCAATTCCGGCGTGGCGGTCAGGGATACGTGCAAGCGCCAAGCGGGCAGCCTCCTCAGAATCCGTAATCGTGCGGGTCGTTTCACGCCAAGGTGCCAAGACGCAAAGCACAGCTCTGGTTGACTGCAGTCAAGAGATGGTTTTCTTCGTGAACTCTGTGTTACCAACGTCCAATTTCTTCTCGGGCCGCGAAGATTTTCGTCTTGTGCTTGAATGCAGCTCGCAACCTCTCCGTGCCCTCTGTGGCCAAAAGCTTTCAACACCAAGGCCACAGAGTCTCCGTGAACTCCGTGTTAGAGGCTTCTTGGCACAGAGGCCGCTGAGAGTTGGGGTTTGACAACAATTCTTGTAACGCCGCTCTATGGGCACCCAAGGACGGCGGCCGCAGAACGGCCACTACAACAATGGTCGTCACGATATTCCGTAATCCTCAGTAGGAGGTTACGACTTTGCGTCTTCGCGCCTTTACATTAAACGTAGCATTTTTTCGAACAAGAATCCTCGCACGTCGAACTCACGCGCCGCAAACGCCACCATCAACTTTTGTACTCGTAAAACCCTCGACCCGACTTGCGGCCCAACCGCCCCGCGGCAACCATTTTCTCGAGGAGCGGACAGGGACGATATTTCGAGTCGCGGAAGCCGTCGTAGAGCACCTTCATGATGTCGAGGCAAACGTCGAGGCCGATGAAGTCAGCGAGTTCAAGCGGCCCCATGGGGTGGTTCATACCCAGCTTCATGACGGCATCCAGCGCTTGAGGCTCCGCCACCCCCTCCATGACTGCAAAAATGGCCTCATTGATCATGGGCATCAAAACACGGTTGGAGACAAAA
>JASHYZ010000036.1 GCA_030042795.1 Terriglobia bacterium
CAACTTCTGGGGCTTTCAAGAAGCCTGGCTATCCCTGGCGGCCAGCATCTTTGACATGGCGATTTATCCCACGCTCTTCGTTGCCTACCTCACGCGCATGGTGCCTTGGTTTGCGGATAGCCATCGCGGCGAGTTTGTGGCGCTCGGCGTCGTGGTGATCTGCGCAGGGTTGAACCTGACGGGAATTCACGTCGTAGGCATCACTTCCTTGTGGCTGTTTCTCTTGCTGTCCGCTCCGTTCGCCATTATCGTTCTCGTCGCGCCCTTTAAGATTGGTGCGCTCGCCCACGCTCACGCGGCTCCTGCGACTTCCACGGTGGGGCTGCTGGGCGGAGCGCTGATTGCCATGTGGAATTACATGGGTTGGGACAACGCTTCCACTATTGCGCTCGAAGTGGAGCGGCCCCAGCGCACCTATCCGCGGGCGATGGTCGGTGCGGTGATTATTGTTTCGCTCAGTTACATCCTGCCGGTGCTGGCCGTAAGGGTCACGGGGGTTCCAGCGTCTGCGTTTGAGACGGGTTCGTGGGCGGATCTGGCCGGATTGATTGCCGGAAACTGGCTTCGGGTAGCGATAGTGCTAGGCGGCATGATAAGCGGGTTCGGCATGTTTAACGCCCTGGTGATGAGCTATTCCCGCTTGCCGCTGGCCATGGCGCAGGATGGTATGCTGCCGCTGGTGTTCGCTCGCGTGCACCCCAAAACGCGCGCGCCGTGGGTGGCGATTCTGGCTTGCGCCGCCGGCTGGGCGCTGTGCTTGAGCCTCGGCTTCGAAAGGCTCGTGACGCTGGATATCCTGCTTTACGGAGGCAGCCTTGTTTTGGAGTTCGTCACCTTGGTGGCGCTTCGCATTCGTGAGCCTAACCTTCACCGCGCGTTCCGCATGCCGGGCGGGCTCACGGGCGCTGTTCTGGCGGGTGTCTTTCCCACGCTCCTGCTGACCTTAGCACTCGTTCACAGCGAACGCGAAACAGTGCTGGGGATGAACGGGCTCACCTTCGGCGCCTTGATTGCTTTGGGGGGTATCGCCGCCTATTACGCCTCCGCTCCGCTTCGGCGCGTGCGGCGACTGCGGGACCTCGAAGGGCAGGGCATGGCGGAGGAGTCATCTCTCTGAACCTCCTCTCACCCATGCCTCGGGTGCCTGCATTTTCATCGCGCTAAGTGTGCTGATGCCGAAGCTGGTCAAATTGACCCCTCGTTAGCTTCTATGCTGAAATGTTTCGATGCCGAAAGATGCAGGGCACACCGTGGGTGAGGCTCGAAACAAGTCGAACCAGTCCTCCATATCATCTGTATCCATCGCCGAATCAGAGGCCGTATTAGCGTCTAAACGTCGTCAAATACCGGCCGTCGAAGAAGTACTGTGCCGCCCGTTTGCAAAAGCTCTCGATCAGCGAGCCGGGCGGCGGATTGTGCGTGAAGCTACGCGTGAGGCGCTGGAGGCCTGGCGGCGGCGCATCGTCGAGGGCAACGAAGACGGTTTGGCGGCCGACGACCTGGAGGCCGAGATTGGTGCGCGCGTTGAGTCGCAATTGGCGCCGTCGCTCCGCGCCGTGATCAATGCCACCGGTGTGGTTTTGCACACGAATCTGGGAAGGGCGCCGTTGCCAGCAGCAGCAGTCGAGAGCCTCATGGGGATCGCAGGCCGCTATTCAAACCTGGAATACGATCTCGAACTGGGCGAGCGCGGCAAGCGAGACGCCCACACGGACCGCTTGGTGGCGAAGCTGGTGGGCGCGGAAGCCGCTCTGGTGGTGAACAATAACGCCGCCGGCGTTTTCCTGGCGCTGAACTCCCTGGCCGAGGGCGGCGAGGTGGTGATCTCGCGGGGAGAGCTGATCGAGATCGGCGGGTCTTTTCGCATCCCGGATATCTGTGCCAAGAGCGGCGCGACGATTCGCGAAGTGGGAACCACCAACCGGACGCGCCTCGCGGACTACGCTTCGGCCGTGAACGAGCGTACGCGCGTCCTGTTGCGGGTTCATCCCAGCAACTTCCGGATGGTCGGATTCACCGAGCGGCCCGAGATTCTAGAGTTGGCGGAACTGGCGCACCGTCACAACCTGCTCCTCATGGAAGATCTCGGCAGCGGGTGCCTAGTGGACCTGGCTCCTCAAGGTTTGCGCGACGAACCTCCCGTTGGCCAAAGCCTGGAGGGCGGAGCGGACGTGGTAACATTCAGCGGCGATAAGCTGCTCGGCGGTCCGCAGGCCGGTATTCTGGCGGGTAAGCGGGAACCGTTGCAACGAATCCGGAAGAACCCGCTCTTTCGTGCCTTACGAGTGGGTAAGCTGACGATTGCCGCGCTCGAGGCCACAGCACGGTTGTATTTGAGGCAGGATTTCGACGCCATTCCGGCGTTGCGCATGATCCGTACACCGCCCGAGTCCATCGCCGCCCGCGCCCGGCGTCTGGCCTCGCGCCTGGCAACCCTCGCTGGCCTGATGGTCAAGCTTGAAAACGGCGAGTCCGTGGCGGGGGGCGGCTCAACGCCGGGACAATCGCTGCTGACAACGCTGGTGAGCATCGAACACCCGCGTTGCTTTGCCCAGGAAATGGCCGGCCGCTTGCGGCGCAATCGGCCACCCGTGATCGCACGGGTGGAGCATGACAGGCTCCTGCTGGATTTGCGGACCGTGCTGGATGGCGATGAGGAAGAGCAGATCGTCAGGGCTTTCGAACAGTTGACAGCGGAGCTTCGGTAAGACCAGGTCCGACTACGCTACGGCAAGGCAAAAACTGGCCCCGCTTCAGACGAACTCTCTTATACTTCATCCTTCAGAACTGATTCTTATGTCAACCTCAGGAGCGTAGTTACCTTGTGAATCCCAGCCAAGCCAAAATAGCCTACTTTTCGATGGAAATCGCTCTCGAAACAGCCATTCCTACGTACTCCGGAGGGCTCGGAATCCTGGCGGGAGACATGCTCCGCTC
>JASHYZ010000371.1 GCA_030042795.1 Terriglobia bacterium
TCCCACTCGGTGGTGGGTTTGAAATAGCCGGTACCAGGCATGAGGTGTTGCCGAACCACGTCCTCGTTAAGCGTGACGCCGAGTCCGGGCCGGTCAGGCACCGTAATCCACCCATGATCGACTAGGGGCTTCCCGACGCCTTCCTCCACCAGCGACGACCACCAGGGCACGTCGAGAGAGTGATTCTCTACAGCAAGAAAATTCAAAGTTGCTGCGGCGCAGTGAACGTTCGCCATGCAGCAAACCGGCGTGCCGGCAAAGTGCATGGCCATAGGGACACCGTACTCCCAAGCCATGTCACCGATCTTGTGAGTTTCGAGAATGCCGCCGGATGTGGCCAGGTCAGGGTGAATTTTGCTGACCGCATGGTTCTCACAGAGTACCTGAAAGCCCTCTTTAAGATAGATATCCTCGCCGGTGAGGAGCGGCGTTGGGCTCTCGGCGGAAATTTGCTTCAAGAGGTCCGTATACATCCAAGGAATTACGTCTTCGATCCAGGAGAGGTTATACTTCTCGTAAGCTTGACCCAGGCGGATGATCGACTTCACGCCTAGGTGGCCGAGGTGGTCCATGGAAAGCGGAATCTCCATGCCCACCGCGTCACGCACTGCGGCCACGTATTCTTCGAGCAGCGCGATGCCCTTGTCCGTCACTTCCATCGCCAGCAGCGGGTGCGGCTCCTGAGTCATTTCCCACGGGGTCAGTTCGGAGCGCATGGTGACAGTACCGGGCTTGTCTGACACCATTTCCACGCCCAGGTCCATCTTGAGCCAGGTCAAACCCATCACTTCTTTGCGTTCCTTCATGCGCTGGGCGTAAACCTTGGGATCCTTCGACTCGGTGGTGTCAGCATAGACGCGGATCTTGTCGCGGAACTTGCCCCCTAGCATGGCGCAGACGGGCACGTTGTAGACCTTGCCGGCGATGTCCCACAACGCCATCTCAATAGCGCACACTCCGCCCCCTTGGCGCGCGTGCCCGCCAAATTGCTTGATCTTGCGGAATATTTTGTCGATCTGGAGCGGGTTCTCCCCCACGATGCGGCTCTTCAGGATAAGAGCGTACGTCGCGCTGGCGCCGTCGCGAACTTCGCCGAGCCCGTAGACGCCTTGGTTGGTATCCAGCCTGATGATAGGGCAAGGGCTGGGCCCAGGCTTCACCACGGTGGCCACGCGCAAGTCCGTAATCTTCAGCTCTGAGGGGCTGGAGTTGGTGTTCACGCCTTTGGGATAGGCTTCCAAGGGCTCACCCGTCACCAAGGCGCTACCCAGTGCGGCGGCCGACGTCTTCAAAATGCCGCGACGATCCATGAGATGGGATTCTTTCGGGTTCATAGCGATTGTACCTCCCTATAGCGCGTTAATTGAAACCTTGCGAACTTGACTCGCTTGGCTGGGAGCGCGGGCGTCCCGCCCGCTTTCGCCAGTTCGGAGTTTTCCAGTTCGGAGTTCCGCACCCTCCGCGATCAAACTCCGAACGGGACCAACTCCGAACTGAGAAACTGGGGCGACCGGCGGGACGACCGCTCTCCCAGCGGCGTTAGCCGTTATTCTTCCGGCATGCGAAGCTTCGAACCTTGCTGCTCCAGCCATTTGTTGAATTCCTGGATCATGGGTTTGCTCCACTTGCGGTCGATCTCGCCCGGCGTATATTTTCCTTCGCGCAGCATCATGTGTCCCCATTCGTCCACCTTGTGAACCATGTCGGCCCTGTCGATGACCTCCTGGCACAACTGCGGCGGGATAAACGTGACGCCCTCGACGTCACTCACCACGACGTCGCCCGGCACCACGGTGACATTCCCGATACGTATCGGCACATTGATGCCCATCAGGGTGGTATCCCGTAACGCCGACGGATCGACGCCGCGTACATAGACGCGAAAGCCCTTGATTTCGGAAATTCCGGTCTCATCACGTACCGCGCCGTCCACCACAAGGCCGTTATGGCTCTTGGTGAAGATGGCGGTAGAAAGATTGTCGCCGGCGTACGTGCCGTCCTTAATCTTCCCGAACAGGTCCACCACTAGCACGTCGCCAGGCGAGAGCATATCGATGGGCCAGGAGTTCTGAGCACCGATGCGCCCTTCTGCCTTACCCTTGTCATTGATGACCGTATTCACGTCGGGCCGCATCGGCATGAAGACGGCGGTGAAGGCGCGGCCCACCATACGGTCGCTGCCAGGGTTGATCACGTGCCAGCCGCCTTCGAACTGGTACTTGTAACCGTGCGACTGGAGCACCCCCCAGGCCTCTTCTGCGTCCACGTCCTTAAGTTGCTCGAGCAGAACGTCGGGCACCTTGGGACGGCCGTCGGGAAAGCGATCTCCCTTCCATTCGCGCGTCAGTTCGATGCGCTGCTCATTCGAGAACATGCCCAATTGCGCCCGGCAGGGGAGAGCTTCAACGAACGCAAACATCAGGGGAATGATGTAAAATCCCGCCTTTCTCATGTTTCCTCCACTAAATTATCGCCTTAGTGAACTCGCGCATCCCAGGCGTAATGCGCCGTCACTCCCGCGTACGCGGGAATCCACTGTTGAAGCGCGAAGAAACTGGATTCCCGCCTGCGCGGGAATGACAGCGTCTTGAGGTTTTTGAATGACGCAATCAGCTTGCCGCGCAGTTCTTTGCCCGCCTGAAGCCCTCTGCGTCTTTGCGTGAAACTGTCTCAAATCGATTCCTCACTGCAGCAAGTGAAAACTGACGAACGCCAGGCGCTGGCTATCGGGTGACCAGGACGGCACGTTGATGGTCCCTTGCCCGCCAAAGAGGCGCGCCAGCGCCGTGATCTTGCGATCCGCGCCGAGTGACATGAGGCGCAACATCACGTCTTTGTTCGGCGGGTGGCCGGTCACGCTTCCATCGTAAGAGAGAAATACCAGCCACTTACTGTCCGGCGACGGATGAGGAAACCAGTTGTTGAAGCCGTCGGAGGTCACCTGTTCCTGTTCCGTTCCATCAGGCCGCATGCGCCAGATCTGCATGCTACCGGTGCGCTCTGAGTTGAAATAGATGTAGTTCCCGTCTGGGGAAAAATCCGGGCCGTCGTCGAGACCGTTAGCTGTGGTCAGGCGTGTCTCTGTGCTTCCTTGCGCGGGATCGGCGGGAATAGTGTAGATATCGAAATTGCCGTTGCGCTCGCCGCAAAAGGCTAGCGTCTTCCCATCCGGCGACCAGCCGTGCCAGTAGGACGGTGAGTTCTGTGTTATACGTCGCGGCGAGCCGCCGCTCGCCGGAACAATATAGATCAGGGACTGGTGCGGTTCCTGCGATTGATCGCTAATGGCCAGCATTGTACCGTCTGGCGACAGGCCATGATCGTTGTTGCAGCGCGTGGCGAATCCCGTATCGATCGTCTCGGGTTTTCCGCCGGACAGCGGCAGGCGTTCCAGACGTCCGTCCCGGTTGAAGATCAGGGATCCGCCGTCGTGCGTCCAGTTCGGCGCCTCGACACGTCCTGGAGTCATGTACGCAACGCGCCGGTCACCCGACGCGATGGGAACCGTTTCGATGGTACTGTACAGCGCCGGTTGAACCGCCGCCGCGGATGTGGGCGCGATAGAGAGTTCAACATTCGAGAACACCGCCCTCTCAATCACGTCTTTATCATGAGAGCAGACGCCAAGGCCCACGTAATACTCACCCTGAAGCGGAATCCGCGGCGACCCGGCGGCGAACCGAAGGTCGTTGCCTTCCGCCAGGAACATGTGAAAGTAGTCGCCTTGCTTCCGGATGCGCAGCCGTTTAGGCGCATTGATATTCGACTGGACTTCGTGCGTGATGGCGCCCTTCTCTTCGCGAAATTGCAGCGACGTAAGCCCCACGCCGTGCAGAGCAGCGTCGGCATAGACCGAATCCGCGTCGAGGCTTTGGCGAATCATCAGCACGGCTTTGCGATGTGGATTCTTCCCCTGACCCAGAAAAGATACGTCGGCCGTAAGGGTCACATCGCCCGACACCTTCTTCCAGACAAACTGGAAGGCGTCCGCGGAAAACCACATATTTTCGCCGCTACCGGCGATGGTGTAGGCGCCTTGAGAGGGCTGGTAATCCACTGAGCCGGGATGAAGAACGGCTCCGACGTCTCCGTGGCTCTCGAACAGTCCGAGGGAGGGCGGAGGGCTTTGCGCGCGCAGATGACGCAGCGCAGACTCAGCGAGCGTCGAGCCCAGCGTTATTGCACTTACGGATAAGAATCTCCGTTTGTCCATCTGCGGCGCTCCCAAGGAGTTGTACCGGCGCGCGGCGATACAACCGGCAATCCGTCAGAACCGAGCATATCTGATACCATACCTCTCGCATTCCGGCAATGATATCTGTGGCGAGTCGCGCGCAACGTTGGCCAATGGCGAGTGGCAGGTGCCGGTGAACTCAACGCCGGCGCTCCCAAACGCTGCCTCATTCACCGCCGGCTCTGACCGTCCGGCTCGCGCCTTGGGCTTTCGTGACCTCGTGCTGTTTTACGTGGTCACGAACATCAGCTTGCGCTGGATCGCCACCGCTGCCGCTGCCGGGCCCAGCTCCATTTTGTTCTGGCTGATGGCCTGGGCTGCGTTCTATGTGCCTCTGGCGCTCTCGGTGCTTGAGCTCTCCTCGCGCTATCCCAACGAGGGAGGTCTCTATGTGTGGAGCAAGCGCGCCTTCGGCGGCTTCGCCGGTTTCATTTCCGCCTGGACCTATTGGACCAGCAACCTTCCGTACTTTCCCGCCATTCTTTATTTTGCCGCCGCCAATGCGCTCTTTATTGGAGGACCCCATTGGCAAGCGCTGGCCGGCAGCCGCCTCTACTTCCTCATCTTCGCACTGCTGGGCCTGGCAATTCCTACCGTGCTGAATGTCGTTGGACTCAATCTCGGCAAATGGCTGAATAATGTGGGCGCGTTCGGCATGTGGATTCCCGTTGCCATCGTCATCGCGCTGGGACTCGTTGCATGGAGGCGATTCGGCTCCGCCACGCACTTTACGGCCGCCAGCCTGGCGCCGGGAACGCACCTGAACGACATCATCTTCTGGTCCACAATTTTTTACGCCTTCGGCGGATGCGAAGCCGCGTCGTTCATGGGCGAGGAAATCAAGGACGCGCGCCGCAACATTCCGCGGGCGCTGCTGGCTGCCGGAGCGTTGGTGACGTTCGTGTACATCGTGGGAACTTTCTTCGTGTTGCTCGCGCTGCCGAGCCATGAGGTCAGCGATCTGCAAGGTTTGATTCAGGCCCTTTCCGTCACCGCGCGACGGTTAGGCGTAGCTGTGTTGGTTCCCGTGGGAGCCCTGTTGATCAGCTTAAGCAACCTTGGCGCTTCGGGCGCGTATCTGGCCGCCACCGCGCGGCTGCCCTTCGTGGCCGGTATCGACCGCTACCTGCCTCCAGCTTTCGCGCGCTTGCACCCACGCTACAAGACTCCGCACGTGGCCATCTGGGCACAGTCGCTGGCGGGCATGCTCTTCATCTTACTGGGCCAGGCGGGCACCAGCGTTCGCGGCGCGTACGAGGTGCTGGTCTCCATGGGAATCATCGCGTACTTTATCCCTTACCTCTTCGTCTTCGCGTCGCTGATTGCCCTGCAAGACGAGGCTGCCGGGCCGGACGTTGCGCGCATTCCCGGCGGCAAACCCGTGGCCATTGGGCTCGCCTCCGTTGGATTTGCCAGTACCTCTCTCGCCATCGTTCTGGCTGTGCTGCCGCCAGCCGACGAGCCCAACAAGGCGCTTGCCGTGGCAAAGATCATCGGGCTTACGGCGGTGCTCCTAAGCGCTGGGGCGATTATTTATTGGAAGGGTAGAAGAGGGGTTTCGCAAACATGACGCGACTCATGAGAACCTCGTCCGTTTCCACAAGGTGTAACCTGCGGCGCCCAACACTGCGAGTGTGGCAACAGATAAGATGGCCATAGCGGCCACATTCATCATGATGGCAGGCCTGCGAGCCCAGACGCCGAGCCACACAAAAATCCCCACGGCAGCCACCGTGACTACGATATCCCGAGTTCGCCCCTGCCTGACGGCTGACGGTCCATGATCGCCCGAGAGGGCCGCGTGCACTTGATCCTGATCCAGGCCGTAACGCTCGCACTCCCTCGCAATGGCCCGGCTTCGCGCGGCTTGCTCGCCCCACGGAGCCACCGCGAGCGCGATGGCGATTGCACCCAGGATCATGGCTGCCGAGCCGCCAAGAACCAAGATCAGTGTCCCCGCGCGTCCCCCCGAAAGCTCACCAAAAACCAGCGCGCCCCACGCTAGTCCCCAAAGTTGATTCGTATTCGAAAGCGGAATTCCGCGTCCGATGCCAATGTACTTGGCGGCGTATTGTTGGAAGAGGTCGCCCACCACCCAACAGAATCCGCCTAGAAACAACCAAAACAACGACGGTCGCGCATCCGCGAGGGCCTCCGTGAGGGGGTGCCAACCTCCTTCAAATGACAGCGCCAGGATCAGCACCGTACTGATCTCACCGACGGTGAAGACGGTGACGAACGAAAGCGGATTCATCCCGCTCAAATAAGCTTTGCGATAGGGAATGTACATCGTTCCCCACAGCAGGGCGGCCCCAAGAGCTGCCACCACACCCGCAGCCGGCCGGGTTGACACGGATGCCGGTCCTTGAGACGACGCATAGCCAAGAAGAATGGCGCCGATCACAATCGCGACCGCCCCTCCCGCCACCTTGCCCCAGATTGCGGAGCCCGCTCCGCGCAGCTCGCGGAA
>JASHYZ010000372.1 GCA_030042795.1 Terriglobia bacterium
TCATTTTCCCCGAAGCTGCATCCAGCAGAATGCCGGCTCGCACCGTGCGCCGTCTTTGCTCGCTGCGAGCCTTGCGGATCGCTTGCAGCGTCGCCCGTTCTTCTTCGGTGAAGAGCAGGGGCTTGCGTTTCTTTGGGAACGCCATGCCCCGATTAGAACACAGGCACCTTCATATGTCTAATTACTTAGAGAACGATGATCTAGTCTTACATCTATATGTGCTGACAGACTCTACCCCCCTACCCACCTTGCGTCAATCCCCCACTTTCCTGTCTTTCCTGTCGTGCACCCTCTGGCACGCGCCGTTTGAAACCTGCCGTAGTATTTGCTATCGTGAAACTGTCAACGAGATGCAGAAAGGCAGGCCTATGCTCTCAGATCGACTCATCAACCTGATCGAGACGCACGCGGAAACCCTCGCCCGCAACACCCTGAACGATCTGAGGAAGAGCCCCCGCACACCTTCTTATCACTCTCTTGGGGACGATGCCATGCAGGATCGCATCTACGCGGTGTATCACGAGCTTGGGAACTGGTTAGCGGAGAAGACGGACGCCAAGATTGAAGCGTGGTACCGCGAGTTGGGCGAGCGCCGCTACCGCGAGGGATTCGTCCTCAGCGAGGTGATTTGCGCGCTGATGCTGACCAAGAAGAATCTCGAGGATTACGTGCGCAACTCCGGGCTTACGGACTCGGCCGTGGACCTTTACCGGGAACGGGAATTCTTTCGCAGGGTTGATTACTTTTTTGACGGCGCGATTTACTACACCGCGCTCGGATACGAGCAAGAATCATCCAAGCCGGTAGCTGCGAAGGCCTCCTGAGATGTGAGCCTCTGCGCGGCGAGGAGCAACGGGTGATCGTGGGCACCGGGGTCGATCTGGTTGAGACGGCCCGCATCGCAGAGAACATTGAGCGCTACGGTGGTCGCTTCGTGCGTCGGCTGTATACGCCGGGTGAGATTGCGTACTGCGAAAAGTTCAAGAACCGCGCGGAGCGGTTTGCGGCGCGCTTCGCCGCGAAGGAAGCCGCTTTCAAGGCGCTTGGGACCGGTTGGCGCGAAGGCGTACGCTGGCTTGACGTTGAAGTTGTGAATCAGGCGAGCGGCAAGCCGGAACTACAGCTCCACGGCCGGGCCGGCGAGCTGGCCCGTTCGCTAGGCGTCACCAACAAGACGGTCTCGATCTCTCACGCGGACCACTACGCGGTGGCTCAGGTCCTTTTCGAGTCCGATGGCTAGGCTTCGAATCCGGAGTTCGGCAGGGTGGGCGGTGGCGTTCGTCAGCTTCGCGGCCTGCGCGGCTGCGCAATCCGCTGCGCCGGTGCAGCCCCGTGTGATCGACGCGCGACAAGCCACGCGGCTGCTCGTAAACCAGTCGAAGCCCGACTACCCCGCGGTGGCGCATGATAACTACATTCAGGGGCAAGTGCAGGTGGAGTTAACGGTGGGCGCTGACGGGCACGTCCGCAAGGCTCATGTGCTGCATGGCCATCCGCTGCTGGCGGCATCCGCGCTCAAGAGCGTCCGCAACTGGGTGTACCGGCCATTCGTTACGCCCACGGGTCCCACGCCCTTTAGCACACTCGTGAAAGTCGTATTTGACCTTAACCCAAAGGAGCACACGGAGTTTCCGGCCACTCCCGAGCGTGATCTCGAACGGCGCATCAAGTTGCCAGAGGTGGCGGAACAGCCAGCCGATCCGCCGGGAGGCTCATCGGTTCGCTTGCGCGTCTTGGTGGGCGAAGACGGACGGGCGATCGATGCGACTTTGGTTTCTGGATCGGTCGCGCTGATGGCGGCGGCTCAGAATAACCTGGCGCGATGGAAATTTCAGCCCGCCCGCTGGGGTAATATGACGATACCCTGGTATCTTGAGGTTACGGTGCCAGCCGAAGGCGGCTTTCAGTCTCAAGCTTCGGCGGAACTGAAGGAACACTGATCGCAAGGCCGAAAGAGAGTCCTGTGAAACCTCGCATTCCGTTTCAAAGTCAAATGCGTCATGGCGGCGGGCTACGAAGCCGGGGACTGGCTGTCCTGTTCGCGCTTGGTTTGCTCCCGCCCACGATTATTCCGAACATATTTCATCGCAAAAAGGATCAGGAGGCTCACGAACCTCAATTTACCTATGCGGGCGGAACCGAGGACGTGGCGGACGGCTGTGTTGGGGTGTTGCAGTTGACGTCGAGCTCGATGACTTACAAATGCGGCGAACGGGCGCTGACGATTCCCTATGACGGCATCGACGTGATGCAGTACCGGCGCGACGTCAGCCTCCAAGTGTGGAAGATGAACCCGGACTGGAAGGTGAAACCCCCGCAGTATCACCTTAAGGGCAAGCAAAACCATTATTTCACACTGGTGTATCGGGAGTCCGGCAACGCTCACATCCTGGTGCTGGATGTACCCGTCGATGAAATGAACCCATATCTGGCGGAAATTGAGCTCAAAACCGGCCGTCAAGTAGACGTCCAGCGACACGATGACTATCAGTAAGCTACATAGATAGCCTCTGCATTGTCCACTAAACCCGGTGCCTTCATCTCGCCGCCCTCCGCCGCACAGCGGACCTTCCCGATTCGACATGATTCCGGAGCAGGCATGAAGCACGTGATCGTGGGCACGGCTGGTCACATTGACCACGGCAAGTCGACGCTGGTGTTGGCGCTCACGGGCACCGATCCTGACCGCTTAGCAGAAGAGAAGCGGCGGGGAATCACCATCGATCTGGGGTTCGCCCATCTCGATCTCGGCAATCAGGTGCGGGTGGGATTCGTCGATGTTCCCGGGCACGAGCGCTTCGTGCGCAACATGTTGGCTGGCGCCAGCGGCATCGACCTTGTGATGCTGGTGGTGGCCGCGGATGAGTCCATCAAACCTCAGACGCGCGAACACTTCGAGATCTGCAAACTGCTCGGCGTGCGGCGCGGTCTGGTAGCTATCACCAAATGCGACTTGGTGGAGCCGGATGTTCTCACCACTGTGCAGTTGGAGGTGCAGGAATTTGTTGTGGGCTCCTTTCTTGAAGGGGCTCCGCTGCTCCCAGTGAGCGCGCGCACCGGCGAAGGACTCGAAGCGCTGAAGGACGCGATGCTGCAACTAGGCCTCAATGCGGAAGGCCGCTCTGCGGAGTCACCCTTCCGCTTGCCCGTGGACCGTTCGTTCGTCATGAAAGGATTCGGAACGGTTGTGACAGGTACGCTGGCGGCCGGCCGAGTGAGAACCGAGGATGAAGTGGAGCTTTTTCCCACGCGCCGCCGAGTGAGGGTGCGTGGAGTCCAAGTTCACAATGAAACCGTGGCAGAGGCTGCTGCCGGCCAGCGCACGGCGCTCAACGTGGCGGGCATCGACGCCAGCGAGGTCTCGCGCGGCATGGTACTGGCGGCACCGGGACTGTTTGAAAACTGCAGCCGCCTGGACTGCGCGTTGATCTTGCTGAAATCGGCCCGGCCACTGAAAACTCGTAGCCAGGTACACTTTCACTCCGGAACTGCCGAGATGCTGGCCGAGGTCGTGCTCCTCGACGGGCGCGAACTCCAACCCAGCGGTCAAACCTACGCTCAACTTCGGCTTTCCGAGCCGGGGCTTTTCCTACCCGGCGACCGCTTTATTATTCGGCAGTTCTCGCCCGTCACTACAATTGGCGGCGGAACCATCCTTGATAATCAACCCCTCAAACATCGTGCCGGCGATTCTGCGGTGCGGGCTCTGCTTCGGCAGCTTGAAAGTACACCCGATGCACGGCTCGAGCTGCTGGTTCGCGAATCAGGCGAGGCTACGGTGGCGGCCCTGGCCGCGCGCACGGGCTGGTCGCCAGAGGAAATCGCCCGCCGCGCCCAAGCGGCGGCCAGGGAACGCCGCCTGCTGACGCTTGGCCAGCAAGGTTCGCTCGTAGTTGACGCGGAACACTTCAAAAACTTAACCAGCCGCGTCTTGACGGCGCTTGAGGACTTTCACACCCGGAATCCGTTGGTTCCAGGGCTTGGCAAAGAGGATTTGCGAGGGCGGCTAGCGTCACGGTCGAATCATCATTCGGGTCTTAGCACGCTTCCTTCAGCGGCCTTGTTTAACGCAGCTCTCCAAGTCCTGAGCTCTGACAGGAAAATACAGATCGAAGGTGAACTGGTTCGACTCGCAGGACGCGAGATTCAGCTCAGTACTGAAGAAATTGCCGCCAAAGAGCGCATCAGCCGGGCGTTCGAGCAGGCCGGCCTTACTGTACCGCCGGCAGCCGACGTGCTGTCCCAGTTATCGGTGGATCGCGCGCGCGCCCAGAAAATACTGAAAATCCTGCTGCGCGAGAGGACACTGGTGAAGGTGTCTGAAGGCCTGCTGTTTCACCGCTCGGTGCTTGACCGGCTGCGTAATCTACTGGCGCAGCGCAAGGCGAAGAGCGACCGGATAGACGTAGCCGCATTCAAAGAAATAACCGGCGTCACCCGCAAGTATGCTATTCCGTTACTCGAATACCTGGACCGCGAGCGCATCACCCGGCGCGTGGGAGACGTAAGAATCATTGTGTGATCGAACCATCTGAAACACACCTTTGGAAGCGACTGCGAGGTAGGGCATCGCAAGCGGAACCTAAACCCAGGATATAATCCCGCAACGCTCAAGCGAACAGCACATAGGCGTCGGCGCCGATCCGAAAGGGAACCACGTGTGTGCCGTTAGGCATACTGCTCCAAGCGGCCAAGTTGGTCCAGCCAAGGCAATCACCGTTGAATCGATTGAGCGTGGTCGTCCCGTCCAGCATATAGGTTACGAAATGGGGGTCGCCATTCGCCAGCGTCAGCGGCTCGACCGCTGTGAGCTGCAAGGCGTTTGGGAGCGGAAGCTTAGTTCCGACCTGAATGGTGCCGGCCGTCAAGCCGTCGAGGACGTGATCAATGTTGACATTGAGCTTGGCAACATTGGTCTTGAAAAAGAAGTGTTCACCGCCGAACTGGAAGAAGGCAAAACGCGTCCAACCGCGTGCCCACTGATGCCACCAGACGCACGTCGGATGTGCTTGACAGGCGGCGAAGGAGTAAAGCGCCACACTGCCGTTGGCCTGGTTGTAGCCGAGAAACGCCAGACCTTTGCGGGTAAGGAAAGGCTTGGCCGTGGTATACCCTTTTGTCATACCGGGATTGTGGGTCAGCGCGAAGTGCACCGGGCTGGGCAAGGGTGTGGTGAGTTTATAGAAAGCAAAAGTTCCGTCTGAAGCTCGGTAGCACATCAAGCTCGCGGACTGATCGCTGACGTAGGGTTCGATGATGTCCCATCCGGTGCCGATGGTAAAACTCGTTGTAGCGGTCAGATCGGCGGTTGCGGCGTTGAGCTCATACGCTTGGGCTGCGCCAACGCTTGAGTCATAAACCAGCAGCATGGGCTGGCCTTCCGAGGGGACGACGGTCATCGCGCTGGGCGAGGCTGGCAGGGCATTGTGGATGACCCCAGCGACCACCTGCCGCACCGCCATGGCGTTGGCTTGGTTTGCGGGGCTTACGCTAAAGATTCGAAAGTTCTGAGACATAGAGCCGTTCCAACGAGCCAGCGAATGGAATTGCGGCCAGACCTAGCCTACAAAATCCACCACACAGGCCCACGACGCCAGAGCGCTCACAACACTCGTCCAATATCCGTACTGCTCGTAGATATCGGAGGAAAGGTTCGGGTCTTTGGTCGGCATTTGAGGATCGCTGGCGTTGCGAATCGCCAGCCACTTCATCGGGCTCCCCATTTCCTGCACCGCCAGGCCGAGTACTGCGTCATCCATTTCGATCATCGCACCTTTACCTTGGAGCTGGAATGAGTTTTGCTTGGTGTCAAACTCAAACTTATCGGTGGTTACAATCACGGGCGGCTCGCCCAACTGGGATTCGGGCGTCGCAGCCGTAAACACCTGGGGATTTCGCGTGAACGGTTTGACTGCGGCTGGATAGGCCGTGTGCGCCTGCTTAATGGGTGGGGTATTTGGCGCAATCAATTTGGCGATAGCTGCCAGTTGGCCGGTCGTAGGAATAACGTAGCTGCTGGAGAAACTCTGCCC
>JASHYZ010000373.1 GCA_030042795.1 Terriglobia bacterium
CCGACACAATCGGAGACGGACAGGCCATTCCTCCGCCAACTGGGCCGCCTGCTAGGACGCATCGCTGAGCCGGACCGAGAGCTTGTTCTGCATGTGGCTCGAAAACTCGCCACGCGGTAAGACGAGCTCATGCGTTCCAGTTGAAATGCTCCCGCAGTCAGCCTACAAATTATGCGCAGCGTCGGCCGCCGGACGGTGAACCCAAGGCGGCCCGGCGCGCAAGCGCACCCCGCAGCACGGCAGCAACGCTTCCGAAAGATGCGTTGCTAGCTTTCGGATCGTCACTTTGTCAGGGGCCAGACTTACGCCTACGTTGCGATAGCGCTCGGCAAGACATCTCTCTTTTTTACAACGCTCAAATGGAGAACAAGATGTGGTAATCTTCCAGCCGGAATGGCTAGGCTGGATGAGTGCAACGAGTTGTCGTCAGGGGCAGATGCGCAAGCAGGCGTTGAGGCCAGCCGGCGCCAATTCATCACCCAATGCACAGGACTGATGACATTAGGAGCGCTTTCAAGGATGAAGGCTGAAGCTGCGAAGATTGCGCCTGAGGCTGCGGCAGAGTTCGCCGCCTACCAGAAGCGCCGGCGCAAAGAGTTGTGGAGCCTGCTCGGTGACCTACCTTGGCACCACAAGCCGACGCCTCCCCAGCGGATAAGCACTGAGAAGCATGAGGGCTTCACACTGGAACGCCTGACTCTTGACCTGAACGGCGCTGAGCCCGTCCCGGCCCTGCTGCTGATTCCTGACCGGCTCCAGCAACCCGCTCCCGGCTTGCTTTACATCCACTGGCATGGAGGCATGTACGACCTTGGCAAAGAACAATTGCTGCGGGGTGTGGATGTTCAGCCAGCTTACGCGCCCGTCTGCGCGGAAAAAGGGCTGGTGACCCTGACCATTGATAGTTGGTGCTTCGGCGAGCGCAAGCACGAAGCAGACGGACGCCAGGGCGAAGAAGACACCTTCAAACTCATGCTGTGGCGAGGCCAGGTGCTGTGGGGCATGATGATGTTTGACGAGCTTCGGGCCCTGGATTATCTCTTGAGCAGGCCTGAGGTTGATGCGGACAGAATCGGCGCGTTTGGAATGTCCATGGGCGCCACTAAAGCGTGGTGGCTGGCCGCGCTCGACCGGCGCGTCCGCGTTGCGATGGACGTTTGTTGCCTCACGGACTATCAATCGCTGATCGAGGCCCATGGGTTGAGCGGTCATGGGGTCTACTACTATGTTCCCTCGCTGCTGAAGCATTTTGACACCTTCGGGATCAATGCGTTGACGGTGCCGCGCCCGCATCTTAGTGTGAACGGCCGCCAGGACCCGCTCACGCCGCCGTTGGGAGTGGAAAAAGTGCGAGCTAAACTGCTTCCCCTCTACCAAGCCCATGGCCACATCGAGGATTGCAGAATCGAGCTGTTTGACTGCGCTCACCAAGAACTCCCGGTAATGCGGCGTGAAATTCTCGCCTGGATGGATCGATACCTTGTTGCACCCGCAAAGCCCGCAGCCTCCGAGTGAGACCCTTCCCCCTTCTGGAGTGATGAGGGTGAACCACCTTCAATTCGACAAGTAAAGAAAATTAGGGCATTCTTTTTCGGCATGGGATTCTTGTTAGTTTATCTTTGGCTTGCGCCGGCGGTGCAGACATCCTGGGTCCCGATGACGGATGTGTTATCACCCTCCAATCCCCTGGACAGGGGCTACCTTCAGATGTATAACCTTCAGTTCGAAGAGGCGCACCAAACGTTTCAGAAGTGGAAGCAATCGCATCCCGAGGACCCGTTCGCGTTCACTTCAGACGCCGCGGCTTATCTGTTCAGTGAGTTCGATCGCCTCGGAGTATTGCAGTCGGACCTGTTCGTGGACGATGCAAAATTCAAAAAGCGTGATCGGCCCAAGGCGGACCCGGCGACTGAGAGAGCGTTTTACGAAGATCTGACCGAGAGCGATCAACTGGCTGACGCCATCCTGCAGCGCTCGCCGCGGGATAGCGACGCGCTGTTCACCAAGGTCCTGAATTTAGGGCTGCACGGTGACTACGTGGCTTTGATCCAAAAGCGCGACTGGGCAGCGCTGACCTATATGAAGAACGCGGGCGCGCTTGCGGAACGCCTGCTCGCGATTGATCCCGAACGCTACGACGCGTATTTGGCCGTGGGCGTTGAGAACTATATGCTGGGGTTGAGACCGGCTCCGGTGCGTTGGTTTTTGAACTTGTATGGAGCTGAAACCGACAAGCAAGAGGGGATCGAAAGGCTGCAACTTACGGCGCAGAAGGGACATTACTTGTTGCCGTTCGCGCGTCTGCTGCTCGCCGTGGCGGCTTTGAGGGATCACAACCGGCCTCAAGCCCGTGTTCTGCTTGGAGACCTGGCGCGCCAGTTTCCAGAGAACGATCTCTACGAGAAAGAATACAACCGGCTTCAATAGCGTCTGCAAACGTGAGGAACCAAGAGACGAAATCCTATGCGAATCGCAAGCGTCGGGAGCGCATTCCCTCAACACTACTTCTCCCAGGATGTTCTCACCGAGAGGCTAAAAGCGCACTGGGGTCCCCGGCTAAACAGCCCCCAGTTGCTAGATAGACTCTACAAAAACTGTTGCGTAGACGGACGATTTCTCTCCTTAACGCCCGAGGCCTACTACGGCATCAACAATTTCGGGCAAGCAAACGACGCCTGGATTAAGTGCGCTGAGGAAGTGGGTGAGCAGGCGCTGTGCAAGGCGTTGGTGGGGGCAGGCCTCACGCCCGGCGATATCGACGCCATCTTCATGATTTCCGTCACCGGCATTGCGAGCCCTTCGCTCGATGCTCGCCTCGCCAACCGCATGGGCTTTTCTCCCCGCATCAAACGCATTCCCATCTTTGGCCTCGGCTGTGTGGCCGGCGCTGCCGGCCTGGCTCGCGCCTCAGACTACGTGCGGGGGTATCCCGCGCACGTGGCGGCGCTGCTGTCGGTGGAGCTCTGCACGCTGACTCTGCAGAAGGACGACATCTCGATGGCCAATCTGATTTCGGCCGGGTTGTTCGGCGACGGTGCGGCGGCCGTGATCGTCACGGGAGCTGAGCGGCAGCCTGACGGTCTCCAGGTTTTGGCCACCCGCTCCGTGTTCTACCCGGATACCGAACACATCATGGGCTGGGAAATTACCGAGAAGGGATTTCAGATAGTCCTTTCGCCAAATCTGCCGGCCCTGATTGAGGAACACCTGGGTGAGGATGTCGAAGCCTTCCTGACCGACTGCGGTTTGGGACACGACGATATCGGATGCTGGGTGCTGCATACGGGCGGACCGAGGATTCTCGAGGCTACAGCCAACGCTCTCAAGCTTCCGCGAGAGGCGCTGGACGTTTCCTGGGATTGTCTGCGCCGGATGGGTAACTTGTCCTCGGCCTCGGTCCTCATGGTGCTGGAGGAGTTCATCCGTCGCCGGCCAGCGCCGGGCACGTACGGCTTGCTAGCCGCCATGGGCCCCGGCTTTTGTTCCGAACTTGTTCTCTTGAGGTGGTAGTCAGAGCTTCCGGCAAGGCGCTCTCGGGCGGGGCCCACTGACGCATTTCCCCGAGGGGAAACACAGCCTCAGCCCCCAATGGGGCACGTCTAGGGTGCACCTGCAATCCCACGGAGATTCTGGAAGCCATGGGTGCCGAGGAAGAGCAGCCCGATGAAGGTTGCGTTGTAGGCGGTGTGCAGCAGGAAGCTGGGCACCAGCGACTGGGTTGCGGCACGAGCGACGGAGAGCACTAGCCCAACGACGAGGATCATCAAGACGTGGGTCCAGGCGCCGGCGTATTCAGGGTAGTGCAGAGCAGCGAAGAGCACCGCAGTGGCGGGCACGGCAGTCCGAAAACCGCCCAGGCGCTCGAAGAAGGAAAACAGAACGCCCCGAAAGACAAGCTCCTCCATGAAGGGCGCCACCAGCACGGCCAAGCCGCCCACGACGTAAACAGCAGATGGTGATGTAAAAAGCTTCTCCATCGGGAAGTCCCTGCGATCGGGGAGAAGTGCCGAGCCCGCCATCACCACCATCGCGAGCAGAACCCCGGCAAAGAGGAATCTTACGCCTCGATTGAAGCTCGGCCAGCGCCAGCGAATGCCCACGCCAAAAGGCTGATGGTACTGAAGGACGACCACCAAAATGATGTAGACAAGCACCGGGGCGTAGAAGACTAACTGCGCAGCCACCACGAAAGGCGCGTTTTCATTCAAGGCTGTAGGCGCAGTCTGCCAGCCCATCAACGGCCGGAGGAGGGCGTATCCGGCCAGCGAAAGAAACTGCGACAGGAGCAGCCAGACTACCGAGAAGGCCAGGAAGAGCGCCACATCAAGACCTTTCCACTCGACCGGTCTGGGAATGGGTGGCGTAACTGCCAGCAACGTCAAACCGTCATGCTCCGGCTCCCCTTCAGCGGACGATGGCGTTGGAGTATCGGCTTGGACCGCAACTGGCAGTTCTGCCTCCAGGGTTGGCCCTTCTCCTCTATCGGCGGCTCCATCGGAGACGGAGCCATTCGCGGCGTTGGCTGCTCCGGGCTCGGGCGCGGAGGGGCTGCGGTCTTCGACTTGACTACTCAGAGGAATCTTGTCTTCCATGTGTTCACTCGATCGCGGCGGCCAGCAGCGGGATCATCAGCTCGTGATGTCCTGTAAGGGCGTAGCCACGGCTCCGCTTGCTTCCACGATTTGATGCGATAGAGGTAGGCCTGCGCAGCACATTTTCCGTGGGGCGGTAATGCTGGATAAAATCCAAGTTCACCGTCACCAGATCGTGCGGTGGGTGTCCCAAGTTGGCCGCCAGACTGATGCACTTGAGAAAAACTTCGGGCAAAACCACCGCCGATCCGCAGTTCAAGTAAACGCCGCCACGCTCCATCCGTTTCACGAGGGACGCCAATAGCAAAAAGTCACGATGGGTGGCAGCGCCTAGCGCGCGCATCCACGGCAGGATGATTGTGAATGATGTCCGTGCCAATGGCCTCATGCACCGTCACGGGTACTCGTTGGCGATAAGCAGCCGCCATCAAGCTATAGCGGCGAAAGCGTGCGCCACGGTAACGCGTGAGAAAGCCGCCCACCGCTTCGCCGATTCCGATGCTGCTCTGGTCGCCGGCCGTTATGGCCTGATTCAGGTAACGGCCGGTTTCGTCCGCCATGCCGAACGCGCCCTCTCCAAGTGCCGCTGGCACGTCCTCGGATGTGGCGCCGACCAACGCAATCTCAAAATCGTGAATCATTGCTGCGCCGTTCAGGGCGAAGCCGGTGGCGTAGCCACGCCGCATGAGGTCGATTAGGATGGGGGCAAGACCCACTTTGATGACGTGGCCCCCGAGGCCCCAAACGATGGGCCGGTTGCCGTTTTGGGCGCGTTGCAGAGCCTCGATCACATTCCGAAAGATGTTGCCGGCGAGTATGCTGGGCAGCGACTTCACCCATCGGCGTACCGAGGCGCCGGATCCGGCAACGCGCCCAAAGGTACTGACCGACACTTTGCTCTTCCGCGACGTCAGCGGATACGTCCGGACCTTGTCGAGCTTCAGTGGTTTATCAGCGTAGATGGTCACAGGGTTCTTCTTGCGGAGGCTAGAGTCAGAGGCATATGTTAGGCTCGACGGACATTCATCCGGATCAGCCAGTATAGCGTCGTTTTGCCTACAATACCTGATTCCGGCGCCCACCCACAGGGGTTGCATCCAGTGTTTGAAGGAGAAACGCAAACCCCGCCGTCATTCCAGCGTGAGGGAGTGTGCCAACAACATGTTGTGGAATGCCCTGATGTTCCAAGCGTGGGTTGGAACAGTGGACACCTGCCGGTGGTTCTCACTGAGAGTTCATAAATTGCTGGTATGATGTTATAACGTAGCGCTTAGGCCTGGAGGTCGACACATGTCAGACACAACCACAAGGGATGGCCAGGCCGATGGTGAAGGCATGGCACACGCCGAACGTTCCGCAGAGCGTGACCCCCTTCTCGCGCTGATCGGCTCAGGAAAAGACCTTTGGGCGGATGAGCACGCCGATGAGTACGTCCGCAGGCTGCGCGAAGATTGGTAGCCTGTGAGCGGTGCTGACGGGCGCCGCGAGCTAGCGCTGCCACTCCCGATCCTACCCAATAAATCGATTCATGGCTGCAGCAGTAATCGTGATATCGTTTCGGTTCAACAGACGAACATGTCTTCAATCTCCCGTTACGACGCCATCGTAATTGGTGGCGGCCACAACGGCTTGGTCCACGCGGCTTACCTGGCGAGGACCGGCAAGAAAGTGTTGGTGCTTGAGCGCCGGCATGTGCTGGGCGGCGCCGCCGTCACCGAGGAAGTGTTCCCAGGGTTTAAGTTCTCCGTGTGTTCCTACGTGGTGTCGCTGCTGCGGCCCGAAATCATCCGCGATCTCGATTTGCCGCGGCACGGCCTTGAAATTCTCCCGCTCGACGGCACTTTTACGCCTCTGCCGCCCGATTCGAAGGGCGGCTATCTTTTGCGCGTCAATGACCACGCCAAAACGCGCCGCGAGATCGCTCGTCATTCGCCGCTCGACGCCGAGGCCTACGAGGAATACGGCAAGGCCATGGCGGAGCAGGCCAAGTTCGTGAAGCCGATTCTCGGCATGACGCCGCCTGATCCGAGCCGCCTCTCGGTTGACGCCTTGCGCAAGCTGACGTTTCTAGGGCGTCGCTTCCGCGACCTTCCCGAGCCCGACCAGTACAACCAAGTGCAGCTCATGACCATGAGCGCGGTCGACTTTCTCGACCAGTGGTTCGAGACTGATGTACTTAAGGCCACAATGTCCGCCTCGGGCATCATCGGGACCTTTCTGGGTGTGCGCTCGCCGGGCACAGCTTATGTTCTGTTGCACCACTACATGGGGGAGATCGACGGAGCATTCCGCTCCTGGGGATTTTCGCGCGGCGGCACCGGGGCGATTTCGAACGCCATTGCGGCCGCAGCGCGCAAAGCTGGTGCTGAGATTCGCACGCAGTCGCCCATTGCCAGGATTATCGTCAAGAATGGCCGGGCCTCGGGCGTTGTGCTTGAGAACGGTGACGAGTTTGAGGCGCGAGTAGTTTCCTCCAGCGTCGATCCGCGCCGCACCTTCATCGGGCTGATGGAGCCTGGGCATCTTCCAGACGACTTCGTCGAACAGGTGCGTCACTACAAGTTCCGGGGTTCCTCGGGCAAGGTGAATCTCGCTCTCGACGCTCTACCGGACTTCATTTGTCTGCCCGGTCCGGGCGCCCACCTGCGAGGAGCCATCTCCATCTCGCCGAGCGTCGATTACATGGAACGCGCCTACGATGAGGCGAAGTACGGCCGTTATTCCCGGCGTCCCTACATCGACTGCGTAATCCCCTCGCTCACCGATCCTTCCGTGGCGCCGCCGGGCAAGCATGTGATGTCCTGCTTCGTGCAGTATGCCCCCTATCACCTGAAAGACGGTACTTGGGACGAAAAGCGCGAGTCCTTCGGAGACACCGTAATCGACACACTGGCGGAGTACGCGCCCAACATCAAGAACATCATCCTGAACCGCCAGGTTCTCACTCCTCTCGATCTCGAACGCGAGTTTGGCCTCACCGAGGGAAACATATTTCAAGGCGAGTTGTCGCTAGAGCAGTTATTTTTCTTGCGGCCTGTGCCTGGATGGGCACAGTACCGCACACCGATTCGCGGTCTGTATCTCTGCGGCTCCGCCGCGCATCCCGGCGGGGGCATCATGGGTGCGCCGGGGAGGCTGGCAGCCCTAGAAGTGTTGAAGGATTGGAGGTGAGAAGACAGAAGACAGAAGACAGAAGACAGAAGACAGAAGACAGAAGACAGAAGACAGAAGACAGAAGACAGAAGACAGAAG
>JASHYZ010000374.1 GCA_030042795.1 Terriglobia bacterium
CCAGCCGCCGGATCTGTTCTGCGGCTTCGATACCGTTCAATTCCGGCATCACCATGTCGAGCAACATCACATCGGGATGATGTTGCCGCGCGAGTTCGACGGCCTCAAGGCCGGTACGCCCCTCTCCTACCACCGTGATGCGCGGATCGTCTTGCAACAGGCGGCGGAAGCCCTGACGCACCAATTCGTGATCTTCAGCCAGGACGACCCGTATCGGGTCCATGATAGATTCCTTATTATTGAGGATTACGAAATATAGTGACAACCAATACTGTAGCGGCGGTCTGCGACCGCCGTCTTTTCGGCGCTCATAGAGCACCGCTACAGGAATCGCCGTCACTATATTTCGTAATCCCCAACAAGGTATCGCTTTCGGCCGGCCTCAAGATTTGGGTCGTGCCGCAAGCAACCTTGGTCCGTTCCGTGTCACTCGAGTTCTCAACGAACGCCTCGGAGCTCTTTAATGCATACCAAAGAGCCTGCTGCGTTTGTGATGAACCCAGGTCGGACAGCGCAAGGCCCTCCCTATTCACGGTGCACGTCTTTGCGCCGGACTTGGGTTCTCAAGCTGCGCGAAACCGAAGGGACCTTAGTGTAATTGTGGCAAGGATGTTGGGCAATGATCTGGTAGCAGTAACGCAAATTCTTATTTGTATTGGTTGCCTTCGGAAATCGGGTGAGAGTTCATGCCATCTGCGCTCCTGCTCCAGAAATTGCAAGTCCCGCTCACCTCCGGGACCATTCTTTAACACTGCTCCGGGTTCCACCAACTACACGGACGCTTTCAAGAGCTTCGCCGGTCCCGCGGAGGTCGGCTTCAAACACGTAGCCCGCAACCAGCCGCTTCGATCATAGCTACGCAAAGGCATGAAGTCCGCTGCCTCACTCGCAGATCGGGTTATTGGAAATCTCCAGCAATCGCTGATCGGCAGGTACCACGGCGCGAGCAGGGACCAACTCCGGATCTACCTTGAGTTCGTCTTTCAGGTGGGAAGTTGATGAAAGTAAAACATTCTTTCTAACGCTTCTGATAGGTTCTGTTGAAATTCACATCCGCCAGAGATCGCAGCCATAGCATGGCTGTGTCAAAGCGGTAATGCAGAATACGCCCTCGATTATTACCTTGACAGTATTGCTCTGAGTGGCATCGCCCTATAAACGTGGACCGCGTCTCCACTAGGGCCTGCGCAACGAACCTTTAGGTGCTGGTTCCTGGTAGACGTAATTGTCGCCGGTTTCCTTGCGCAGTTCGTCGATGCGCTGGCGAAGCTCCTTCTCAAGCGCGCTGTGGGCTCCGTCGCCGTAAAGGTTGTTGAGTTCTCCGGGATCTTCTTGCAGATCGTACAGTTCAAATTCCTCGGGTGCTTCGTAATAGTGGATGAGCTTGTAACGCTCCGTACGCACTCCCCGGTTTTTCCGGACATTGTGGGGACCGGGATACTCGTAGTACTCGTACAGCCAGTCCTTGCGCCAGGAGTTCGGTTTTTCACCCTTCAACAAAGGAACCAAGCTGCGTCCGTGTATCCGCTCGGGGGTACTGACGCCGGCAAGTTCAAGAAACGTGGGAGCGAAGTCCGTACTCAGCACGGCCTCCTCAGCCGTCGATCCGGCACGGATCAGTTTTGGGTAGCGCACAAGTGTGGGAGTGCGGATGGAGGGCTCATGCATCAACCGTTTGTCGTACATACGCCATTCGCCCAGGAAGAATCCGTGGTCTGAAGTAAATAGCATGACGGTTTCGTCAAGCTGGCCAAGGTCGGTGAGCGCCTGGAAAACTTTGCCAACATTGTCATCGGTATCGACGATGCCCGCGTAGTAGTCCTTGACGATTTCCTCGAGCGACCTCGCGCAATTGCCGGCCGTCTGGCTGTGCTTGACATAAGGGCCGCCGATTTTGTTATCGGCGTCGGCCACAGCGCGTGGCTTCCCAGGGTACCCCTTCAGGTCGGCGTCGAATGTGGGTGGCTTGGGGATCGGTACGCCGTCGTACAGATCAAGATAACGGCGAGGCCGGTAGAACGGCCCGTGCGGCGCCTGAAACCACAAGCAAAGACAGAAAGGTTTTGTACGCTCCTGCTTTATCCACTGAATGGCCCTGTCGGTAACCAGATCATCGACATAACCCTCGTACACTTGGGCTGGTTTCACCTTGCCGTCCGTGCCCTCTTCAATGATCGGCCAAAAATAATCCGTCGCCGCTCCGGGGTAGCCGAAATAATAGTCCCATCCCCGTTCGCCGAGCTGTGGGATGTGCGCCTTTCCGAAAAACGCCACGTCATAGCCGGCTTTGCGCAGGATCTCCGTGAAGAGCGGAACATCGGCAGGAATCACGCGGCCTTTGTTGTCCACGCAGCCTGTTGTGTGGGTATAGAGGCCCGTCAACGCCGCCGAGCGAGCCGGAAGGCAGAGCGCGTTCACCGAAAACGAGTTTGTGAACTGAACGCCCTCGCGTCCGATGCGATCGAAATTAGGCGTGCGAACGATTGAGTTCCCATTGAGGCTGAGGGCGTCGGACCGGTGGCCCTCTCCGACAAGAAAGATGAAATTGGGCCTCGTTGCCGCCGGAGGTGACGATCCCTCAGCTTCGAATCGGGCAGAGCTCAGGCCCATTGCGCCCATCATTCCCACACCAGCCTTCAGAAATGACCGGCGAGATGCCTTGCCATCGTGTTCTCCCATGTGTCTGCTGGACTCCTTCCGTATTGAAAGTAAACAAAGCAGATCCTTCGCTCTGCTCAGGGTGACAGGGTCCCGGGCGTTTTCCGCAGCCTGCTAGAGCTATTTGTTTGCGGTCCTGTAGATCTGTGTTCTCTGTGTCCAAAAGCACTCAACACGGAGGCCGCAGAATCTCCGTGAACTCCGTGTTGAGACGCTTTTGGTTGCGGCCCCGCCGCGCTGCGGACCTCCATTGTGTTCGCGATCAGTATAAGTTCAATCTGCCCCACGTCTGGGCGGCGCCGTGACCATTCACGCTCAATACGTGAGCGAGATCTTAAAGTCCGCTTCGCGGGGATCAAGGGCGGACGTGAGGTGCCCAAAGGTGGCGCTGCCATACGTTGTTCCGACTCCGTTAAAAGACACCTGGTTAAACACGTTGAAGAATTCCACGCCAAATTTGAGCGTCCCCTGCTTGTCGCTAAAGAGGTGAAGCGAAGAGTCTTTATACAGGTTCATATTCCACACGGCAACTCCCGGTCCGGTCAGGATGTCCACTCCCTCGTTGCCAAATTGACCGAGAGGTTGCAGAGCAAAAGCCGCCGTGTTGAAGTAGGCCGATACGTTCCCGGACTGGATATTAAGCGGTCCCACCAGATCCGGGCGGCCGGAATTGCCTGTCCCAGAGCGGTCGCCGGTTTCGCTCACTGTAAGGGGAAATCCGGTGGCGTAAGTGGCGGTTCCGCTATATTCCCAGCCGCCCAAGAGTTTCCCCGCAATTCCCTTCTGCTCTCGATAGAACGGCAGGTTGTAGACGTAGCTCAGTGTAAAGTTGTTGGTCCTGTTCAGGCTGCAGAGACCTTCCTCGTTCTGCTGGGTCAGCGTGTTCTGGCCCACTTGCCAGCACAGCGAACGCGACCAGGTGTAGCCGGCTTCGAAAGCCAGCCCGTGGCCGACCCGATGACGGGCGTCAAGCTGCAACGAGTTGTACATGGCAGCGGCGTTTCGGTCGTCGAAACTAATGGATCCGTAACCGAGGTAAGGCAC
>JASHYZ010000375.1 GCA_030042795.1 Terriglobia bacterium
TCCCAGACGATACAGCCTTTCTTTGCTCGCCGCGTTCGCCGCGTTAGCACTATTGGTTTCTGCGGTTGGCATCTATGCGATAGTGTCTTACACCACTCTGCAGAGGGCGCGAGAATTTAGCATTCGTATTGCCGTGGGAGCCACTCCCTGCAACATTATAACCACCGTATTGCGGCAGGGTGTGATCCTGACAATCTTCGGAGTCACTTTAGGATTAGGCGGAGCCTTACTAGCGACTCGGGTACTCGCTCAATTCCTTTTTGGTATCAACCCACTCGATGCGATAAGTTTTGGCTCGTCCGTCGTTTTGTTGGCATTAATTTCATTCGCTACATGTATCCTACCTGCTCTGCGGTCGGCGTATCTTAATCCAGTTTCTGGGCTGCGAAGTGAATGACAGCGTAGGAGGTGGCGAAACGAGTGAAACAAAATGCAGAGAACTATGTTGGGAATCACCGCGCTGATCCGATGGGAGCATGCTCACCCGTTGTGGAGCGATTTTGGCGGAGATAATCGGCAACAATCCACGCCGAGCCTGCAATCGCCAGGTTCTCCGCGTTGCCGGCCCAATTCATCAGCCTGTGGGGATCGGCAAAAGGCGCCGGCAGCCAGACAAGCAATCCGAAACCGACGATCATCGCCGTCAGTAGTCGAGACGCCAGCAGAGCAACCCGTCCGGAAAGCAGTGCAAGGGCTGCCATCGCAAACGCGATAGTGGTTGCGACCGCCCAGAACATTTGTCCGGGAGGAATCCACTTCGGAACGAATTGCGCTGTTGCGGAGAGGTAAAAGAGTTGTTCAAGCATGAACGAAACAACGCAAATTTCAAAAAACAAATATCCCATCCGTGCCAACCCTGCTGTTCGTTTCGAGCCGTCCCGGCGCAACGAGGCGTAGACAATGAGCGCACCTGAGACCAGAGAGAATTGCTCGAAAAAGTTGCCCCAGCGATCATAAATCTTGGGTTCCCTAACGATAATCGGGACCCAAAGCAGCGCGAAAGCAAGATAAATGGCGCCCAGGGCAAGAGTGCCGGCCTGCGCCGTCCGGCGCCACTGGACGGCGATTCCGCCGCAGAGCTGGATGGCTGCGGCAATGTAGAGGAGAATCTCGCGGTGAGGGACGTTCCCAAGCGCGCGGATCTGTTCCCAGCCATTGAACTCGCGCCACGCGAGGGCGATGACGCCAAAGCTGATCGCGGCCAACCCGTAAACGTGACGTCCGAGATCGTATCTTGTCATGGCATTTCCTGCGCATCCTTAGAAAGGGCAGGGGTTTAGCCCCGCCGCAAAATGCGTCACAACCTTCACCCCCGCCTCTCTCCCACTGGACTGGGAGAGAGGGGGACCGCGCGGCGGTGGGTGAGGGTGCTGGCGGGCAGCGCCCCCCCTTACGCGGGGGGTGACATCGTTGGGGTTACAGTCTCCATTCCAGCGTAGTCATTCCCACAAAAACGGAAATCCACGAGTTCTCACACAAGCTCTGAAGCCGGCTCCTCTGGAACCAGCCTGCGCCTCGAGGCTATTGAGCCAGTGCATCGCGATTTTGTTTCGCCCAGTCACTATGAGCGTCCACTGCCTTCATGGGCGGCCCGCCTTCGGTGCCACAGGAGCAAGGTCCTTCCGTCTTGGCCTCGCTCATGCACGCGCAGGACTTTGTTTGCAAGCATGCGCAAACGTAAACAACATCTGCCTTCTTTTTCGATTTGTCCTTGGGCGGCCGACCGTTTGCGGGAACGAGCGCCAGCAAAAGCAAGGCGAGCGCCGTTAGTGCCAACATCGCACTGGTTTTGGTCATCTTGGTCATCGCTGGGTCCTTGTCGAAAAGTGTTGAATCGCGCGCCCTACAGATCGCGGGCACGGATTGAAATCCCATTCCCCACAGTGCAGGTTGCCACGCGAAGTGGCCGCAGGCAATATCCACTTGGAGGGATTTTAATATAGCCAATTATGATTGATGAATATCAAGTTAGCTCAGGCAACGCCGTTAAGTCCTTGTAGATGATAGTGTCGGTGGCGAGGCAAGCCCGCACGAGACGCTGGAACAGATCGCTTTCCATCGTCCGACGATTGAGCCGGTAAGCGAATTCGGCGACGTAGCGGGGCAGATGTTGCGGTTCGACTTTGTGATGCGTTCCCAGCAGAAAGCGCTTCAGGTTGGACAGGGTAATGTGCACCCAAGGAAAGAGTCGAGGGGCCGCTTTCGAATCTCCGCGAAGCGGGAGGGCGGTGTGCTGAAAACCGCGCTGCTCAAGTCCCCGATACCCCGACCAGCCGTCGCTCAAGACCCGACTCCCGACTTGGACCTTGGCTTGGACGAACCCTTGCAGGCTGTCGGCCGCCGCGTTGGGCACAACGGCCAAAGCGGCAAATCCCGGGATCGGTTTCTCGCCTTCCGCGCCCGGCCCCGCGTGCTCTACCGCCACGGCCACGATCGACTTGGTTTGAGCCCCACGCCCTTTGCGCTCTGGCCCTTCTTCCTTTCCGCCCACGTAGCCTCCGTCGACTTCAATCAAGCCTTTCAGTTGATAGCGCTGGTCGTGGTCCACCATAGCCTTTCGAATCTTGTGCTGCAACAACCAAGCCGTCGGGTAAGAGACGACAATCTCCTTGCTCAGTTGCAAGGCCGAAAGACCCTTCTTGTCCTGACTCATGCGGTAGAGGTCCCAGAACCAGCTGGTCAGGGGAATCCGCGTCTTATGGAAGATGGTCCCGCCGTGATCGAACACTGGTACCCGCAAGCCGCGGATTCGTGCGAGCGCCGACTGCTGATGTACCCCCGGCTCCTGCCCCCGCAGCGGGGACAAGCGAAGCCCTCGGGCCAGCGTTGCTCGGTCAGATACTTTTCGCACTGAGTCTCGTCCCCGAACTGGAGGCGGAACTCGTTCACCGTCATAATGCGTTTTCTTTGCAATCGGTTAGTGTTTTCAGGAGGTTTATCGCCTTTTGTTCGCCTGGTCAAGCTTGATATTCATCTAAATAAATTCAATGGTTTATAGTCTATAGCTTGAAAAGATATGGCGAAGCCACCGATACTGGCCTCGGATTTGGCAGCCAGTTCTTTTTAACTCCCTGGCTATACACTTTTAACATTTCTGTAACATTTGAACCTTAAAGTGACACGTTGATCTCTGAAGTAATCAGCTCTGCTATACGTCGGGGAATCTGTTCCTGAAGCCGCATTCTCAAGCGGTAGTCCTTTTCGCCGGCAGTCTCTCGAGGGCCGATGGCCCATCGCAGTAGTTGCGCCTTTCACATTATCACCCGCCGTTAGCGGCGAGTGGGCTTTCAGTTCGATAAAATCCGCAGCCTCGAGCTGGGGCAGCAACGAGAGGGGTGTATCGTGATCAGGAAAATTGCATATTCAGTTGTGGTGGTGGCGCTCAGTTGTATTACAGCTTATGCCCAGTCCACGCTCGGCACTATTCTTGGAACTGTCACCGATGCCACCGGCGGGGTGATTGCCGGGGCAACGGTGAAGATTACCGACACCGACGAAGGCACGTCCCGCACTTTCCAAACGGACAACAAGGGCAATTACGACGCTGTCGATACGAAGGCTGACCACTACAGCCTTGAAGTCAGTAAGGCTGGCTTCCGGACAGAGGTTGTGCCGGGCCTGCTGCTCACCGCCCGCCAGACGCTACGCGTGGACGCAACCCTGCAAGTGGGTGGTACCGCTCAACAGGTCAACGTCGTGGCTGACGCCGGAGTGATTACTACCGAAACGCAGACCATCTCGTCCGCCTACAACTCGCGGATGATTCTTGAACTGCCGGGCAACTACCGCGCTAACGGCAGCACCAGCCCCTACGCCCTGATTCAGGCCTTGCCCGGCGTGCAGCCGGATGATAGCGGCGATCTTTCCATCCAAGGCGGCATTCCCTCGCAGTCACAGTTTTCCGTAGACGGCATTTCCACCACCGACGTCACGGGTAATCAACCCCGGCAAAGCGCCTTTCCTTCAGCCGAGTCAATCGCCGAGATCAAGGTGCAGGATGCCGGAGCTCCCGCGGAATACGGAACCCCGGGTGACGTTACGACCATCTCCAAGAGCGGCACGAATCAGCTCCACGGCGACGCCTTCTGGTACTCGCAGAATTCAGCGCTGGATGCCGTGGAGTTTGGCCAACTGACCAAGAACGTGAAGATTGCCAATGACTTTGGCTTCAGCACCGGCGGTCCGGTGGTGATTCCTCATCTTTACAACGGCCATGACAAGACGTTTTTCTTCGG
>JASHYZ010000376.1 GCA_030042795.1 Terriglobia bacterium
CGCCTTCGTAGGAGGGCAGGCCGGAACGCCGCGAGGACTATGGTATCCCAATGACCTGAATTTCGCGCCGCGGTTTGGGTTCGCCCACGTGCTGAATCGCTTCGGACTTGTCTTGCGCGGGGGATTCGGCACATTTTACACTCCTGTCGACATGAACACCTGGTGCGATCAGCGCCACAATGTGCCTTATGTCTTTCCGGAAACACAACAAAGCGATAACTACACTCCAAGCCTCACTGGTTTCAACTTCCCCACTCCGGTGATGGGAAAGACCGTAGTCAGCTTCGCCGCCCTCGATCCACATTCCCCTCCGCAATACGTGAATGAATGGAGCTTCACTTTGCAGAAGGCGCTACCGGGCAAAGTTGTGCTGGAGGCGGGCTACATTGGCTCGCGCGGCTTTCACCTACAACGCGCCCACTTGATCAACAATGCGCCACCGGGCCCGGGATCTATCAATCCGCGCCGTCCATACCACACCATAACGTTTCTGCCCGGCACCTCTTTCTCAGGTGATAACCCTTTGAATTTTGATATCGAGAGCGATACGTTTCCTGTCTCTGCCATCAACTACCTGGAGAATACGGCCAATAGCTGGTACGACGCAGGTTGGATCGATGTGCGCAGGGAATTTCAGCACGGGCTGACGTTCCTTGCTAACTACACGTGGTCGAAGAGCCTCACGGATGCGCCGGACTTCCGCTCCGCGATGATGCAGGCGGCGATTCCACAAAACAACAATGACTTGGACGCTGAAAAGGGGCTCAACGGGATGGACGTCCCCCAACGCTTCGTAGCCAGTCTGGTTTACAGCATACCAGGATGGAAAGAGCGGGGCTTTCTCCATCGGCTGACGTCTGACTGGAGCTTGGGCAGCATTTTTTCGGCGGAGAGCGGCATGCCGTTTACGGTCCAGGTTTTCGGAGATACAGCCAACGCCGGAACATTACTGGGTCAAAATCCGATTCGCGCCAACGTCACGGGCGCGCCGCTTTTCCCTGCAGGCACTCGTAATACCGCGGAGTGGCTCAACCCTGCGGCCTTTGCCGCCCCTCCACCCTATACATTTGGCAATGCGGGTGTTAATACCGTTCCCGGTCCAGGCTTTGTTGATCTCGACCAGGCGATCCAACGCGAATTCGCCATAACCGAGCGAATGAAATTCACTTTTCGAGCAGAGGCCTTCAACGCCTTGAACCATTCCAATTTTGCCACCCCGAGTCAGTTCATCAATGAACCGCAGTTTGGTACCATCACGATGGCGCAGAATCCCGGCCGGGAAATCCAGCTTAGCGGCCGCATCAGCTTTTAATGGGGGGCTGTGCCCGCTGAACGGCTGGAGTTCCGTCAACTGAGCTCGCGATTATCAATGGGAGGTGTTTATGGGTAGATTTCGTTTTAGATCAGTGCCGGTTGTGCTGATTGCGCTGCTTGTTTCCGGTGTTGCCCTGAACCAGCGGGCGGGGGCTCAGCAGGCCGCGAGCAAGGCCTCGGGCACAACGGCAACCGTGAAAGGTTACGTGATCGACTCGGCATGTACGTTCACCAAGCACCTCGCCAAACCGGTTAGCCCGGACTGCGCCATTGCTTGCGCCAAAGCGGGCTCGCCATTGGTGATTCAGACCGCCGCGGGCGTCATCTACTGGCCCATTTCCAGCGATACTCCGGCCAGCGGTCAGAACGACAAGCTGATGAGCTACGCCGGCAAATTGGTCAGTGTAACAGGCAAGGTTTACACCAGGGGCGGCTCGCACGCTATCGTGATCGAGAAGGTTGAAGCTGCCCAATAAGAGTTGATCAGACTATTTGCATCACAGTCAGAGGGTGAGGACTGCCTAAGCCCCGATGGTTGGCCGCTCGACAACAGCCGCGGGCTTAACAAGGTGGCTTTTACAGAATCGCCCTTTCACCAAGCTGTAAGACTTGAGCTTATACGTTGTATCCCGGTGCTTACTCTTCGAATATCGTAAAACCAGAGATTAGTGTAAGTCGCCGCGGATCACCAGGACCCATCCCGTCACTTGCCCTTGACTCTAAGCCGGAGCGGGGACTTGAGGATTAAACTTCCTGCTCTTCCCCAGCAGTGTAATGCCTCATGATCCACTTGACACTAGCCCCTCCTTCGTGACATTCTCAATAGCCTCAGACAATTAGGGCTGGGGTTAAGTGTGGGTGGCCTGAGCGAGACTCTTGGCGGTGGCCCAGCTAATCAGGCAGGCGTCGGCTTGGCGAGTGGGGGCAGTCCGAGCGGCCCTGTGCGATAAAGTGAGGAAGCAGGCCTGCGATCGAGCATTACCACTCCTGTTGTCTTCGAATCGTTAATGCCCGGTTGCTGACGCGCGACGTCCCGCACCCCTTAGGGCCTCGGTCGAGGGAGGAATCGCTAATGATGAGCAAGAGTTTGCCGCTGTGCGCTATTACGCTGGCTCTGGGATGCCTGTTGGCCCAGGGCGCGAACAGCACGCCGTCCGCCCCCGCAGCCGCTTCCACACCGAATCCTACGCCTACGGCAACTGCGCCGGCAGCGGCTGCAGCGGCCGCCGCACCTGCCTCCACACCCGCCAATGCAAGCGCGGACGCGGCGGATACGCCGTCCGATAACCCGGCTGTGACGCCTTTGCTGGAGCGAAGGAATCCTCGCTATCGGATTGAAATCGGCGACGTGGTGGGCCTTGACTTCCCTTTTACCCCGGAATACGACGAGAACGTGACCGTGCAGCCGGACGGATATATCAGCCTTATCACTTTGGGCGACATGCATGTTGAGGGCATGACGCTTCCCGAGCTGACCAAGGTTTTGCGCCAGTCTTATTCGAAAATCCTTCACGACCCCATCATCACCGTCGCATTGAGTAACTTTGAGCAACCGTATTTCATCGTTGGCGGTGAAGTGGGCAAACCCGGAAAATACGATTTGCATGGGGACACCACGCTGATCCAGGCGGTGGAGATTGCGGGTGGCTTCACTTACACTTCAAAGCACTCCCACGTTCTGCTGTTCCGACGTGTCTCGGATGATTGGGTGTCAGCGCGGGTGATTAACGTCAAGAAGATGCTGAGCGCGGGCAATCTGGCTGAAGATCTGCACATCGAGCCGGGCGACATGGTATTTATACCGAAGAACCGGCTGTCGAAAGTGCAGCCTTATCTCCCCTATTTGTTGCCTTATCAGCTCTTCCGTATCAATTTTAATGCAACTTCGGCTTTCGGATACTGATAGCAGATTGGTGTTACCGCAGCCGCTGCCCGTGGCTGCGTGAGGAGGGTTTCAGCAATGGAAGCGCAAAACTCGGGCTTTCGTCATCTTAATCAAACAGTTCAATCATTGACTCGCGACGCTTTAGCCGTGACCTTCAGGCGCCGTCACCTGATTCGCAAGGCGTTTCTGTGGACTTTGCTCGGCGGCATTCTAGCGGTGATGGTGTTCGGCATCGGGTACGAATCAGACTCAGAAATTGTGATTCGTCCGTGGGCCCGTACTCCAGCGTCAGTGACCCCTGACGACAGCCCGCGTCCGTTGCTGCCTGGGGACAACTCAGCCGTCGAAGAGGCGATTAACTCTGAGATCGAGTTGCTGACTTCTGATGACATTCTGACCCACGTGGTGGTGACTTGCAGTTTGCAATACGGTGAGCCGAAGTGGTATACGCCCTATAAGCTGGCCGTGTATCGCGCTATTCCCGGCTATTGGGATACGTTGATTCCTAAGGCGATGTCGAAGCTCAACAATGACCTCGAAATTGATGAGGTCAAGAGCTCCAACATGCTCACGATCTCGTACACGGCAAACACGGCGGATCAGAGCGCCTGCGTGACGCGCGCCTTGCTCAATTTTTACATGGCCAAGCACGTGGCGGCGTGGCGGCCGGCAAAGATGTTCGATTTCTTCTCCGAGCAGGCCGACAGCTATCAAAAGCGCCTATTCTCTGACGAGCAAAAGCTGGTGGATTTTGCTCGCGAGCAGGATGCCGTCGACCCGCAGGTGCAAATGAGTCTGGCCGTGAATCAGGCGAGCCAGTTCTTATCTTCGGCACGTCAGACCCGAACTTCGATTCTCGGCACCGAAGCGCAGATCCAGGCCAGCAAGGCATTGGCAGGAACGCTGCCGCCCAGGGTTCCTGCGAACCAGACGGTCTCAGACAACTTTCAGCTCATCGCCGATCTTAAAACTTCTCTTGTGCAACTGGAGTTGCAACGTACGCAGTTGCTCGTGAAGTACGATCCGAGCTATCCGTTGGTGAAATCGATTGATACCCAGATCGCCCAAACGCAACAGGCCATTGCGGATCAGGACGCCCAGCCGGTGCACGAGAACACCAGCGATCAGAATCCCATCTACACCCAGGTTCAGGAGAGCTTGGCTACGACGCAGACAATGCTGCCGAATTTGCAGGCAAAGGAAGGTAGCGAGGCAGGCTTCGCCAGGACTTACCACGATGAAGCCCTAGCCTACGAGGGTAAGGCGATCCAACAGACAGACTTACAGCGTGAAGTTAACGCAATGCAGAGTAACTATCTGTTGTACCTTTCGAAGCGCGAGCAAGCGCGAATTGAAGATATGCTGGATGCGCGCCGCGTGGATAATGTTAATGTTACGAAACCCCCTACGATTCCGGTGATCCCCAGCTTCAGCCCGTTACTCTTGGTGGCGCTGGCCTTCGTGCTGGCGGCGATCATCGCCGTGGCGCTGGCCTTTGTTGTTGATTACCTTGACCCATCCTTCAGAACGCCGGACGAGGTCCAGGAATTCCTGAGCGTACCGGTGTTCGCTTCGATTCCGGAGAGTGGCCAGGAGGCTGCAATCGGAGTAGCTCCGAAAAACGGACGCTAAAAGGTTGGGGCATGGTGCTCGAGTTCTACGGGTTACGGGAACAACCTTTTGGCGTTACGCCCAACCCCCGGTACCTTTATCTGAGTCCCAGTCATCGCGAGGCGCTCGCGTCCCTGGTTTATGGGATTGAATCGGGGCGTGGGTTCCTCGCCCTGATTGCCCCGCCTGGAATGGGTAAGACTACGCTGCTGTTCCAGTTGCTGGAGCAACTCGGCAGCAAGGCGAAAACAGTCTTTTTGTTTCAAACCCAGTGCGGCGCTCGCGGCTTCTTGCGGAACCTCATGGCTGATCTCGGAATGCCGCCCGGCGAAGAAGATCAGGTGGTGTTACAGGCGCGCCTTAACGAGATTCTTATCGAGGAGTTGAAGGCCCGCAGAAAATTCGTACTGGTCGTCGATGAGGCCCAGAACCTTGATGACTCAGCGCTTGAGTTTGTTCGGATGCTTTCAAACTTTGAAACTCCGCGCGATAAGCTGATGCAGATTGTTCTTGCAGGCCAGCCTCAATTGGCGGAGAAACTGGCGCAACCGTCAA
>JASHYZ010000377.1 GCA_030042795.1 Terriglobia bacterium
CGTTCATCGCTCCCGGCGCCACAGATGGTCAGCGAGATACGTCGGGCCGTGGCGGCGCTCGATCCACAGTTACCGCTCTACGGAACGGGCAGCCTCGATCAAATGCTTGGATTCGCATTCTTCCCCACTCATGCGGCCGCCATCGCGCTGAGCGCCTTCGGCGTGCTTGCCATCATGCTGGCCATCACCGGCATTCACGGCCTCGTTTCGTACGCTGTGGCCCGGAGGGTGCGCGAGATCGGCATTCGCGTGGCCGTCGGCGCGCGGCCATCTCAGGTGCTGCAGCTCGTCCTCGGCAGGATCATGGCGCTTATCGCCGTCGGCTCGGCGATAGGTCTTGTCTTGGCTTTGGCGGCCGGCCAGGTACTGGCGAGCGTTGTTTACGGCGCTTCTTCCCGCAATCCGATCACTCTGGCGCTGGTTGTAGCCACTATTGCCTTGCTCGGAGTGCTCTCCTCGTGGGCGCCCACTCGCCGGGCGCTGCGAATCGATCCCATGCTGGCGCTGCGATGCGAATAAGGAATTGCGCAAAGCGTACCGGCTAATGGTGCGCGGCGTCTCGTGTTCAGAGGACGCCAGCGTGACACCTGCTCCCTACTCGCAGTTCAAGAATTGCTCTCACCGGATCCCTCAGCGCACGGAAAACACTAAGCGTGACCGGTCCACCGAGCGTCATCGGCACACGTTCAGCTAAGGTACGAACGGAAAGCTGCCGATGCAGAGACTTGGACAGTGCAGTAATGCCTCCGGCTATGACTGGGGGGGTATTGTGGCGACTCGGACGATCAAAGCGCAGAGTCACCGCCGCCAGACTGTCGCCGGCTGTCACTGGATGGCGCATGAAGTCGCAGATTTCCAAAACGTCGTCAAGGTCTTCCGCGACCGACGCGGGGGTTTCCCGTGAGGCTCTCGGAATGGCGGCGAGCGCGCGCTTCGTTCGCGGCGCCGCCCTTTGTCTGCCGGTGATGCTCTTCTGCGGCGCGCTGCTTGCGGTGGGAGCGGACTCGACTCCCGCAACCCCGCTGTCGTTGGCTATGGGACACCGCTGGCAGTCCTGGAGTGTCCCGGAAGGGCTGCCCTCGAGCGCCGTCACTTCCATCACTCAGACTCACGACGGCTATCTGTGGATCGGCACCCAGGAGGGGCTGGCGCGCTTTGATGGACTGCGGTTCACCGTACTGGACGAAAAGACTTCTCCGGCCCTTGCGCGCGAGCAGATCAACGCGTTGTGTGAGTCTCGCGACGGCACGCTGTGGATTGGCACTGACACCGGCGGCTTGGTCGCACTCAAGGATGGCCACGCCAAAATCTACAACACCTCCTCGGGGCTCGCTGACAACCAGGTGCTTTCGATATTGGAAGATGATGTGGGCAATCTCTGGGTGGGCACTCATCACGGGCTCGACCGCTTCCGTAACGGCAACCTTACTGCCTACACCACCGTGCAAGGCCTTCCCGATAACCAAGTACAAGCTCTTTGCGAGGACGAGCGCCACGTTATCTGGATCGGCACGGCCCACGGGTTGGCTCGCATGGAAGGGCAGAGAGCCCTTGTGCCCCGCCTTTGTCCCGATCTCAACAAGACGGGGATCCATGCCATTACCAAAGACTCGAGCGGGAACATCTGGCTCGGTACCCGCCAGGGTTTGATGCAACTTAAAGACGGTAAAGTGACCTCCTGGGCGGGCGTAAACGGCATGCCCCGGTCTGATGTGCAAGCCGTTTGGGCTGCTCAAGACGGCAGCCTGTGGGTGGGTACCGCCGGAGCCGGGTTGTTCGAGGGCCGGGACGGACGATTTGCCAGCATGCCCGAGGACGGCACCCTGCAAACCGCCGTGGCCTGGCCTATCTACCAGAGCCGCGACGGTAGCCTGTGGGTCGGTTCGTACGGCGAGGGAATCGGCCGGCTCGCGAGGCAAGGGCTGAAGACATTGTCTACGGGCCTCTCGAGCAACATTCTCTATTCGGTATTGCAGAGCGGTGACGGAAGCATCTGGATGGCCACCCAAGACGGTTTGGGGCGGCTCCGAGACGGCCACGTCACCCTGTATAAGACCCGCGACGGCTTGTCCAACAATGTGGTCGTCGCAATGTTGGAAGACTCCGCAGGAGCCCTGTGGATCAGTACTGGAGGCGGCGGGCTCAATCGCTTTAAGGACGGTAAGTTTCAAACTTATACCACGCGTCAAGGTCTGACAGGCAGCACCATCGCTTGCTTGACCCAGACTCACGACGGAAGCATTTGGCTCGGCCTGGGCCAGCGCGGTGTTCAGCGCCTCTCGGACGGCCATTTCATCACTTACGGCGTCGAAAGCGGCATTCCGGACGGCGCGGTGGCGTTCATCCATCAGGACCGTCAGGGAATTCTTTGGATTGGAACGTCTCGCGGCCTGGTTCACTCCACGGACTCCACGCTCACTCGCTTCGCCCCGCTGAAGGGTCTCGAAGACGAGTCCTTCATAGCAAGTTATGAGGACGAGCAAGGTGTGATGTGGTTCGCCACGCTGCGCAAAGGACTGAAGAGCTGGGCCAACGGTCGGGTAACCAGCTACACCGAGCAGGACGGATTGCATGACAATACCATCTGGGCGGTGACGGGAGACGGCAAAGGCAATCTCTGGATGACTTCAGACTCGGGTCTCTGGCGGGTGAGTTTGCAGGAGCTGAACGACTTCGCCGCGGGAAAGGTCACCCGCTTTTCCTGCGTGGTGTTCGGCATGGGTGATGGGCTCAAGACGATCGAGTTTGACGGCGGCGCTCAACCCTCCGGATGGCGCGCCCGCGACGGCGAATTGCTCTTCCCCAGTCCGGCGGGCCTGGTGGTGGTTGATCCTGACCGGTTGCAATCCAAGCCTGCGCAGCCCCAGGTGTTGATTGAGCGGGCGGAGGTGAATGGCGCATCCTTCGCTTCGGATCTCAGGGCCGTGGTGCCGCCGGGTAAAGGGCAACTCCAGTTCCAGTACACGAACATTGATTTTGACGCGGCGCAGGACGTGGCCTTCAAATACAAGTTGGAACCCTTTGACGCGGATTGGGTGCAAGCCGGCGCGCGCCGCGCAGCTTTCTACACCAACATGCCGCCGGGGAGTTATAGGTTCCGCGTCAAAGCGCGCAACCGGTTTGGAGTGTGGAGCGAAAAGGGAGCATCCTTCCGGTTCACATTGAAGCCCCACTTCTACCAGACCTACACTTTTTATGCCCTGTCGGTGCTGGTATTGGGCTTGCTCGTGGCCGGTATTATTCGCATCCGTGTGCGCGGAATGAGGGTCCGCCAGGAGGATCTGGTCCGCATGGTGCAGGAGCGCACCCGCGAGTTGGAACGGGCCAAGGAACAGGCCGAGACCGCCAGTCGCGCCAAAAGTGAGTTTCTGGCCAATATGAGTCACGAGATTCGCACTCCCATGAACGGCATTCTGGGCATGACCGATCTGACGCTCGAGACCGAACTCACGCCCGAGCAGCGCGAATGCCTAGATCTGGTGAAGGCCTCCGCTGACGCCTTGCTCACCGTCGTCAACGATGTGCTGGACTTCTCCAAGATCGAAGCCGGCAAGCTTGATCTTGACCCCACGCCCTTCAAGCTCCGCGAAACCCTGCTGCAGGGGCTCAAGCCCTTGGCGCTGCGCGCCTGCCAGAAGGGGCTGGAAATGACCTACGACATCCGTCCCGAAGTGCCCGACGAGATCATCGCCGACCCCACGCGACTGCGGCAGGTGATCCTTAACCTTGTCGGAAATGCCATCAAGTTCACGGAACGCGGCGAGGTCGGGGTGGAGATCGCGTTGGAGTCGGCGAGCGGCCGCGAAGCCCGGTTGCATTTCATTGTGCGCGACACGGGCATCGGCATCGCTCCCGAAAAACAGCGCCTCATCTTTGAAGCCTTCTCACAGGCTGACAGCTCCACCACGCGGCGGTTCGGCGGCACCGGCCTGGGGCTCACCATTTCCTCGCGGCTGGTGGAGATGATGGGCGGCCGTCTCTGGCTGGAGAGCGAACCCGGCCGCGGAAGCGCCTTCCACTTCACGTGCAGCGTGAGTTTGGCCCAGGGCAAAACCACGCCGGAACCGGTTTGCGACACACTCGCTAACCTTCCTACGCTAGTCATAGACGATAACCCCAACGCTCGGCGTATCCTGACGGACATGTTGAGCCGATGGGGCCTAAAACCTCAATCGGCCGCTGGCGGAGCCGAAGCGCTGAGTCTCATTCAGGCAGAGCGTGAAGCCGGCCGCGACTTTGCCCTGATTCTGGCAGACCTCGAAATGCCTGAGATGGACGGCTGCACGCTGGTGGAGCGCTTGCGGTACGAGGCCGGCCTCCGCACGCCGATCATTATGCTGGCGCCCCCTGGACGGCGAGGCGATGCGGCTTGCCGCCCGGAGTTGGGCATCGCGACCTGCGTTGGGAAGCCCATCATTGACTCCGAGCTTCTGGCAGCCTGTCTGCAAGCGCGGGGCGCTACACCGCGCACGGCTGAGCGACATCGGCAGGTCGCGCCCGAGAATCCGCGCGCAAACCCGGGCGGCCTGCGAGTGCTGCTGGTTGAGGACAATTCCGTCAACCAGACGTTGGCGCGGCGCCTGATGGAAAAATGGGGCCATCGTGTCAACCTGGCGGCCGACGGGCGCGCGGCTCTGGAGGCCCTCAAGCGGGAAGACTTCGATCTGGTCCTGATGGACGTGCAGATGCCGGTGATGGACGGCTTTGAGGCTACGGCCCTTATCCGCCGGCGAGAAGAAGGAACCGGCCGCCACCTCCCCGTGATCGCCATGACCGCCCACGCCATCCGGGGTGATCGCGAGCGTTGCTTGGCCGCCGGCATGGATGGCTACATCTCGAAGCCAATCCGGGCATCGGAGTTGCTCGCTGAAATCGAGGCTCACACCGGAGGCCGGGCCGAGGAAGTCACCACGTTCGTATGCGCCCCTCACGAAGCCGGCGCCGTCTGCTGATGGCGGCTGCTCTTTGCTGACTACAGACTTTTTCTCCTCGCCTTGGCAGTCGGTCAGTCTCATTCTCTCTCGGCATATTTCCCCCGTCATTCCCGCGAAGGCGGGAATCCACACGGGGGATGCGCCTTTAAAGCCTGGATTCCCGCTTACGCGGGAATGACAGGCAACGAAATGATCGAGGCGATTCAAAGTGACTCACTACCTCGCTTTTCATCTCTGCCACGTCAGCACCAACGGACGAATCCTACCGGCAGATAACTCCCTTATTTATCAATGATATGATGGCTTGACGGTGTTAATACACTTGTTTTCAATAACCTAACGGCTTCGCTCTACGCGGTCCTTTGTTTTCATACATCTAACGGTTTCGTTTCGTAATTTTCACTACTGCCAGTAGTAACTCTTAAGTAATATTGTCATGTCAGAGGCCCCCCCCACTATCGTGGCGGTCCGCCCACGAAGTCCTTTCTCCACACCGCCTTCATGGCTTCGGTGAGGGCCTTGTCCCTTGCTTGCTGCAGTTGCCCGCATTTTATGCGTCATGGCTTCAACGTCCTCTTCTTCGCCATTGGTCCCGTGCACGAGGCTGGTGGCGTCCGACTTGGCCTCGCGCCATTCAATGAACTGCTTTACAAGGCGGTCGAACTGCCGGTCCAGGAACGTCTCATAGCGGGTAAATCGTTGCGTATCGGCGTTCGAGAGGGCATTCTGCGCTCCGGCGCTGGCAGCGTCCAAGGTCACGGCGGTGGTCTCATGAAGCTTCTCGAAGCAGGCGATCTCGGCGGCCAGCGCGTCAAGGAAGGATTGCCGGCTTGAGGCCCTTGAGGTATCGCTGGCGGCATCGCGCATCCGGCCCGTGGCAGTCTCCTGGCGCTGCCGGTAATTCGCTAACAGGATGGCGCCTGCCAGGCCCGGGTCCTGCCCGTAGACCGTCTCGAGCCGCCTCAGGCCTTCCTCGCCAAAGCCTTCGTGTGCCACCGCCTCCTGAGCCGCCCGCAGGCACTGGAGGATGAGATTGAATTTGGCCGACGAGTCCGGCAAGGCGGCGAGGCCTGAAGCCGCCGCAGCGCGCGCCTGGCCTGTGGCTTCCGGCGACCGGCCTTCGCCCGCCAGCTTCCGCCCGTATTCAAGCTCAAATTTCAGGCGCTGCGCAGCCAGAAGACTGGATTCCGCCTGCAACGTCCGGCGCCGCCGCCAGCGATTTTCCACCATTTGGTCTAACAGAAGCATCTCGAAGCGGTCATGGGGGCGGAAGCATGTCCGGAGGTTTCTGCGGATCTCATCCAGGTCGCCCGAGTACTCTCCCAACTGCTGTAGGGCCAAGCCGCCGGCGAGTGAAGTGATTCCGTGCTTCACTGCATTCAGGCGCGCGTTTATTTTACCTACGTCCGTCACCGGCCCCGTGCACTTCAAACTGTTGGCGCGGTTGGCCTGCACCATCGCCGGGGTGGTTCGCTTTCGAACCACCCCGGCGCCCGCTTCTGCTGCTTGGGGATGGACGCCTGAAGGGCGCCGCTCCCCGCGCTCAAGGTCCCGGCGCCTCCTGAGGTAAACTCGCGCCCCGCGTCCGCGCGCAGCCCTGATGAAGCTTCCGGCGCGTCAAGCGTTGGAGCCGGCGCTGCCGACACGGGGAGCACGTCGGCTCCGGCAGGGGCTGAACTTTGCCGTGTTCTCTTAGATTTCATGACTACCTCCGCTCGCCAGGCTGCAAGAAGGCGTAAACAATGTTTGCAAATCTAGAATTACACTAGCTAATAATATAGGGCGGGAGCACCGGATTGTCAAGGGAGTTGGATGGCCGGTACTGGTGTCATTTGAACGCCCCGGACACAGTCATTCCCGCTTTCGCGGGAATGGCTGCGCACCTGAGGGTTCCGCCAAGCAAATGACACCAGTACCCGATGATGGTAGTCCGCTGGCTGATGCCTCTACCGAGGGTAGAGATGCGTTACACTTTCTTGGAAAGGGTGCGCATGAAAAAGGCATTTCTCATTGTGGGATTTGTGGTTGCGGCTGCAATCCTCTTCGTGGGTGTGTTTCTGCCCCCCATCGACGGCCTGCCCGCTCTGGCCGCGCGCGCGGATGCTCAGGCCAGCACGTCGGACGTCGAGGAACGCATCGCTCGCGTTGAGCACGGACTGCTGCCGGCGGTTGTCGTCAAAGGCGAGCCCACCCCGGCCATGAACCTTGCTGACCGCCTGGCGTTCTACAAGGTGCCGGGCGTCAGCATCGCGGTGATCGACCATGGCCGCATCGAGTGGGCCCGCGGTTACGGATTTGCCGACGTCGCCTCCAAACGGACGGTAACGCCGGACACGCGCTTCCAGGCTGCCTCGATCAGCAAGTCCGTGGCTGCTACCGCCGCGCTTCACTTCGCGGAGCAAGGCGAGATCGACCTGGACCGCAACGTGAACGACTACCTGAAATCATGGAAGGTGCCGGATAACGACTTCACTCGCGAGCAGAAGGTGACCCTGCGGCGCATTCTGAGCCACAGCGCCGGGCTCACCATTCACGGCTTTCCGGGCTACGAAGCGGGTACGCCTGTGCCGACTCTTGTGCAGGTGCTTGACGGCGCGAAGCCGGCGAACACCGAGCCCATTCGCGTGGACACGGTTCCCGGCACCAAGTGGCGCTACTCGGGCGGCGGCTATACGGTGATGCAACAGATGCTGATCGACTTGCTGGGCGAGCCTTTTCCGGAGATCATGCAGCGAACGGTGCTCAGCAAGTTTGATATGAAAGAGAGCGCTTATTCCCAGCCGCTGCGCGAGGACTGGAGGCCGTTTGCGGCCACAGCCTACCGGAGTGACGGCACGCCCGTGGCAGGCAAGTATCACACTTATCCGGAGCTCGCGG
>JASHYZ010000378.1 GCA_030042795.1 Terriglobia bacterium
AGTCTCGGGGAAGGGACAGCCGTGCCGCGACGGAAAGCTGATCGCTGAGAGCTGAGGCAGATATGCCGCGAGTTAGTTTTGAGGGTCTCATTCAAGACATTCGCTACGGGCTGCGCACGCTGGCCAAGCGGCCCGGCTTCACAGCCGCCGCCGTCCTGGTGCTCGCGTTGGGAATCGGCGCTAATACAGCTATGTTCAGCGTACTTCAGGCCGTCCTCTTGAAGCCCTTACCTTATCAGCATGCAGACCGGCTCGTGGTGGTGTGGCAGACGGACGCCAAGCATCGTGAGACGGGCGGGTGGTTTGATACCTACCGTGAATTCGAGGCCTGGGAGCAATACAGCCACAGCTTTGAGAAACTGGCGGCGGCTACCTGGGCAAACATCGGTGAGAACCTGTTGTGGCACGGAGACCGGCGCGAAGTCCTGGCGATTCCCGTCAGCGTCAATTTCTTTTCAATGCTCGGGGTTCCGGCGCAACAGGGGCGTACATTTACCCGTGCCGACCTTGGCAATCCTTGCAGCGTTGTTCTAGCTTATGGTTTCTGGCAGAGCCGCCTGGGCGGAACGTCCGGCTTGGTCGGACGAAGCCTGACGCTGGGCGACCGAGACTGCGCCGTGATCGGCATCATGCCGAAGGATTTCTCTTTCTATCCCAAGCAGACCGAACTATGGACTCTAATCACCCCCGAGAGCGCCTACGCCAAGCATCCGTGGGATTCGAACGTGGGTGTGTTTGGACTTCTCAAGCCGGGAATAAGCCGCGCGGCCGCGGAGGCCGAGCTCAGCGTGCTCCAGAAGCGAATTATGGGTGAGGCGCCAGCCTACTGGGTCCGGCCGAATTTCTCGCCCGACGTCCTCGACCTGAAACAGGATTTTACCTGGCTCACGGGGCGCAATCTTCGCACGAGCTTGATCGTGCTGTTCGGCGCAGTGTTTTTCGTCCTTCTGATTGCTTGTGTCAACGTCGCCAATTTGTTGCTGGGCCGCGCTTCGGAGCGGCAAAAAGAACTGGGCATTCGCGCCGCGCTGGGCTCCGGCCGCGCCCGGCTGATGCGACAACTGCTCACCGAAAGCGTGATGCTCGCCGGTTGCGGGGCAGCCCTCGGAAGCCTGTTAGCCTTCGCGGGCATCCGTTACCTGCGAACCGTGAATCCCGTGGATCTTCCGCCCGGCAATCCCGTTTCTTTGAACGGACAGGTATTCGCGTTTACGTCGATCATCACGGTCTTGACGGGCCTGCTGTTCGGGTTGGTCCCGGCCTGGAAGGCGTCGCGGCTCGATCTGAACGAGATGCTGAAGGCATCAAGCGCCGGAATTGCCGGTACTCTGAGCCGGCGCGCGGGAAAAATTCTGGTGATCGCGGAAGTGGCGCTTTCGCTGATTCTCATGGCCGGCGCCGGATTATTGATTGAAAGCGTGGATCGTCTGGGCTCCGCGCCATTAGGGTTTGAACCGGACCATCTGCTGGTGGAGTGGCTCGCTTTGCCCCAGGCGACTTACCCAAAGCCCGAGCAACGAATCCGCTTCTACGACCGCCTCGCACTCGACCTCAGCGCGCTTCCGGGCGTGAAGGGAGTCGCTCTCTCGCCCCAGTTCGGCTCCGAGGGCAATCCTCTGACCGTGGAAGGACGGCCCGCATCTCCTTCTTCAGGCGGTCCCACCGTGAACGAGCAGAGCGTGAGCGCGAGCTACTTTCAGGTGATGGGCATTCGGCTTCTTCGGGGCCGAGAGTTCGATACCCGCGACCGTGAACAAACACAACCGGTCGCCATCGTGAATCAGGCGCTAGTACGGGAGTTCTTCCCGAATGAAGACCCGGTGGGCCGCGAGATCAAACTGGGCAGGCCGGAAGACAAGCAGCCCTGGCTCACCATCGTGGGAGTCGCGGACGATGTGAAGACCACGACCGTGTTCAAAGAGATGGGATACGTCGAAGACCCAATTGTCTACCGTCCGCTGAAGCAGGATCCGGTGGCGCCCGTTACCCTCGATCTACGCGCAGCGAGCAATCCGCTGCTGCTTGCCTCGGCTTTAAGACGTGAGATCTCCGGGCTGGACGGCAACCTGGCTCCCGCCGATCCGCAGACTATGAACCAGTGGCTCGCTCAGTTTCGTACCCAGCCTCGCTTGCGTGCGATTGTGCTCACGGTCTTCGCCGGTTTGGCGTTGCTTCTCACCGCCATTGGTGTTTACAGCGTGCTTTCGCAGTCGGTGTTGCAAAGAACCCACGAGATCGGCGTTCGCATGGCCTTGGGAGCTGAGCGGCGCGACGTGCTGAGTCTCGTCGTGGGCCGCGGGATCGCTCCCGTTTTAGCAGGGATAGGAATCGGCGTTGCTGCCGGACTCGCACTCACAAGGCTGATTGCCGGTCTTCTCTACGGCGTAAAGCCTGCCGACCCGGCGACGTTTCTTGCCGTTTCACTCCTCCTCATCGCCGTAGCTCTGTTCGCGAGTTACATACCGGCGCGCCGGGCGATGAACGTCGATCCGATGGTGGCTTTGAGGCACGAGTAACCGCTGATTAACCCTGAGCAACGAATTATCGGTGGCACCGCCGGCCACGAGCAGATGACTGACAACTCGCACCTCACAACCAGCAACTTGCAACCCATTCCGGTAGTAGCGGGCATCTTGGTGTGGGATGAGCGCATTCTCATCTGTCAGCGGCATCGCTCTGACCGTTACGGCTTACAGTGGGAGTTTCCGGGCGGGAAGGTTGGAAGCCGCGAAACCTTGCAGCAGGCCCTGCGGAGGGAACTTGAAGAGGAACTGGCCGTTCAAGCGGAAATAGGACCGGAGGTCTACAGGGTGCGGCACCGCTATCCCGACCGCTACGTGGAGGTGGTCTTTTTTCGGGTCGATTCGTTTGGACTGAAGCCCCGTAATTGTGTGTTCGAAGCCATCGCTTGGGCGCGTCGGAATGAACTTAAAGCCTATCGGTTCCTCGATGCCGATCTCGACCTCGTCAAGCGCATCGCACGCGGAGAGATCATCTAACAGGGTACGGAAAAATGTTCGGGAACGTGTCATTCCGAGCCCGTTCGCTCGGTCCGCTGCGAACGGTTTCTTCGCGTTGCTCAGGACAGGCTCTGAGCGTAGCGAAGGAGCTCAGGGTAAACTTCGCGAGGAATCTCACTCTGAAATTAAAGGAACTACGAGAGTCCTCGTCGCCTTGGGCTCCTCGGAATGACAGATTGGACGGGTTTTTCCGCAGCCTGCTAGACAAAGCCCACTCGTCACTTGTCACTCGTCACTCTTCACCGGCTTCGTGGCCACCCGTCACTCGCTGGCTTTCACTCGTTGCACTCGTCTGTCTGGCAATGGCCGCGCCTCGGGCCTGGGGCCAAACTGCGACCGCTCCCGCTAGTTCATCAGAGCCTGTGTTTGTAAGCCACGGCCGCGTGGAAGGTCATCTGGCTTTGAACTACTCTCCGGCGGCCGCGTTCTCTCCCGACTCCCGCAACCTGGCCGTGATCTCCGGTCAGAAGATTGCCCTGGTCGGACTTCCCCAAGGCGGAGTCGGCAAAGTTCTGAAACCGCACCTCACTGACCTGGCGGACCTCAACATGGACTCCGCCAACTTCATTTCGCCCACTCGGCTGCTGATTCTGGGGCGCGGAGTTGTCCACGCCAAGGGACAGCCGGAGCGCGGAACGCCTCTGCTGGCTTTCCAGTGGTTCATCGATCAAGACAGCCAGATCGGCAAAACGGACGTGGTAGGCGTTGGTGGCGGATTTTCGCCAATCCTCTACTTGCCTCACATCGGCCGGGTGGCAATGTATAAGGACAGTAAGGTCGTCATCTGGGATCCGAACAGCAACCGAGGCGGTGAACTCACGCTGACGGAGCTCGCCCACCGGCCGGGTCTGTTCAACTTCTCGCCCGACGGCCACTGGCTGGTGCTGGCCCGTGTGGAGGCGAATGCTTCACCGGACCCAATGGTGATCGATACGCGCGAGAAGAGATTTGCCGACATCCTTTCCGGACATCACGGCAGCGTATTGAGTGTATGTTTTTCGCACGACGGCCAACGTGTGGTGACGGCCTGCGAAGACGGCAACGTGCGCATCTACTCGGTGGGAGATTGGAAGCTACTACACACGTTGACGGGGCACTCGGGCCCTGTGCACTGGGCGGAGTTTTCGCCGGACGGCGCTCTGATTGCCTCCGCCGGACAGGACAAGACGATGCGCATCTGGTCTGCGGAAGACGGCCGGCTGCTTCAAACCCTCGAAGAGAGCCGGGAGCCGCTGCTTACGGTGGCGTTTTCGCCTGATGGCAACGATGTTGCCGCCTCTTCAGAACAGGCCGTGATGCTGTGGGCGCGGCAGTGAGAGGCTGTATAATCGAAGTCTTGAGTTTCGGAACTCGCAAGGCCGCGCGGGCATCGCTATGAATGAAGGATTGAGCGATTGAGGGATCGGGCGATTGAGTGAGTTTCAATCCCTCGATCCTTCAATCACTCAATCACCCGATCACTCAATTCAAGGAGACCTCCCTTGCCCACCGAGACGCAAGCGAAAATTTTACCCGCCGCCGTCAACGCCACGCCGCTCGATGAACTCTGCATTAACACCATCCGGTGCCTGTCTATCGACGCTGTCCAAAAAGCAAATGCCGGGCATCCGGGTTTGCCAATGGGCGCCGCCGCCATGGCCTACGTCCTCTGGACCCGATTTTTGCGCTACAACCCGCGCGATCCGAAATGGCCCAACCGCGACCGCTTTGTTCTTTCCGCCGGTCACGGCTGCATGTTGCTGTACAGCCTCCTGCACCTCACCGGTTACGACCTGTCGCTCGATGAGATCAAGAACTTCCGCCAGTGGGGCAGCAAGACACCCGGCCATCCCGAGCACTTTCTCACCCCGGGGGTCGAGACCACTACCGGGCCGCTCGGCCAGGGCTTCGGTAA
>JASHYZ010000379.1 GCA_030042795.1 Terriglobia bacterium
TTCCTCGTTGCGCTCGGAATGACATGCGTGGAGCGGTTTTCCATAGCTCGACGGGCGTGAACTCCGGAAGCGCCCTAGCAGTTCGTTGAAAAACTCGTCCAAACTGTCATTCCGAGGAGCCCAAGGCGACGAGGAATCTCGTATTTCCTTTAGTTTCAAAGCGAGATTCCTCGCTTCGCTCGGAATGACACGGTTCCGCAAGGTTTTTCAACGAACTGCTAGAAATTCAGACCATAGGAGTGCGAGCATGAAACTCAGCGGGCCGCAGCTTGCAATCGCCTTGGCCGTACTTTTGACAACAAGCTCCAGTGCTGAGCTATGGGCGCAGGCCGCCGTCGATCGCCTCAGCCAGCTCGAAGACTATCAATCAGAGCGCAGCAGCAGTTACGACCGGAGCGGCGGCAACGGCGACTATCGCAGTCTTAAGGCGGGCGAGACGCTGACCATTTTTGACGCCGATGGGCCGGGCGAGATTCGCCACATCTGGACCACGTTACCGCCGTGGTCCGAAGCGTACCACTTAAAGAAAGTCGTGCTGCGAATGTACTGGGACAATGAAGCGACCCCGAGCGTCGAGACTCCGATTGGCGACTTCTTCGGCCTCGGACTCGGTACGTACACCGTCTTCCAATCGGCGCTGATTGTGGTGGCTCCGGACCAGGCGTTGAATTCCTATTTTCACATGCCATTTTCCAAGCATGGACGCATCACGGTGACCAACGAAGGAAACAAGGAGATTTCGGACTACTACTGGAACATCGATTGGGTCAGGCTGCCGAGTCTGCCTCCTCAGACTGCGTATTTTCACGCGCAATACCGGCAATGCACGCCATGCCAGGGCTGGTACAAGGGCAACTTCTACGGAAATGACTTTACGGAAGCTCGCAAGGACCCGCGCTGGCTCAATAAATCGGGCGACGGCAACTATGTTTTCCTTGAAGCTCAGGGCGACGGCCAGTTGGTAGGAGTCACGCTCTCCGTCTTCGAAAACCAGTGGGGCGGGTGGAACGAGGGCGACGAGATGATCTGGGTGGATGGCGAGCCGGAACCGCGCATCCATGGCACCGGGGGCGAAGACTACTTCAACGGAGCTTGGGGCTTCTCGAAACTTTACTCATTCCCCCTCGTGGGCCTAACGGAATTCCACGGGTGGGAGCCCGGCGCCCGGTTCTCAATGTATCGCTGGCATCTCGAAGCTCCGGTGAGGTTCAGAAAGTCCATTAAGTACACCATCGAAGACGGCCACGCCAATCTTCGTTCCGATAACCTCTACTCGGTCGCGTACTGGTATCAGAAGGAACCGCACTCGCCGTTCCCGCCGCTGCCGCCGGTTGAGCAGCGAATACCCAAATTTGAACCGACCGGCGGTCCCGGCCAGGATCCCAAGATGAAGTAGGTGGCGCCTCGTTGTCCGCGGGCCGGCGCGCGCTCATCACGACCAGGTAGTGCGCGCGCGTAAGTCATCAGGGCCGCTGGCCTTGTCACCTGACGTGCGGAAGTCAGAAGGGCTGGGGGCGGGAAGCAGGAAGCAGGTTTCGAGACCGCTCAATTCTGCATCTCAAGCAAATTGGGGGAGGGCTGCGGCTGGCGCCCTGCCAGGACGCACCGTTAGAAGGAGTGCACCCGTGAAGATAAAGCTCGTAACAATTCTCGCATTCACGTCCCTCTTGGCGTTCGGTTTGCTCTCGTTCGGGAGGCAATCAGCGCCAAGCGAGAATACGTCAGTACAACCGGCACACAAGGGAAAGAAATCGACGAGCGCAGGCAAGGAAGTGGCCAACGGCGGCAAGGACATCGGCAAGGGCGCGGGCAAAGGCGCCGTAAGTATGGCGAAGGGGACTGCGGGGGCCGCCGGAGATCTGGTCACTCTTCATCCAATCGATGCCGGAGCTTCATTAGGCAAGGGAGTGGGCGGGCTCGGCAAGGACCTCGGCGTGGGCACGGCCAAGGGAACCGGCAAGATTGGCAAAGGGACGGCTAAGGGAGTGGGCAAGCTGGGAAAGAAGATTGTTCACCGCGATAAGAAGGCAAAGCCGGAGCAATAGTTGGCTGATCGAATGCGTGACTGCGCCTCTCGGAACGGTAAACTGTTGGCCTTACGTAATGAAGCCTGACCAGCGCAGATAAGCATTCAGTAAGTCTTCGCCGCGCAGGCAGACGTAAATGGCAGCGGTGGCCAAAAAGCTGCCATACGGCCAGTGGAAACGCCAGTAGCGCCGGCGATCGAGCGCGACGAAGGGCAACGCGACCAAAATCGCCAGCAGCGAGCCAAGCAACACGGTGAGAAGTGTAAGAGGCACTCCGAGAAACGTTCCGACCATCAACATTAGCATCACGTCACCAAATCCCAATCCTTGGACGTGACGCACAGCATAGAAGGCTTCTCCAGCGAAGTAAAATAGTCCGCCGCCCACCACCGCCCCGGCAACCGCTCCAGCAAACGAAGCTACCGAAGGCCGCGGCATGATGCCAAAGAGATGCCACAGGCCTCCGAGCGGCCGGCTGTCAACGGTCACCACCCAACTCGACGCCAGTCCAATCACGATGCCCGGCACGGTCAGGGCATGCGGAATGCGGCGTTCGGTGAGGTCTGTGAATACGACAACAATCATCGTCAAGACCAGCGCAGCATCGCGGATGAACTCGACCCCCCACCCGTGCAACCGGAAAGCCACCAGCAGAAGGCCTGCGGTCGCGACTTCGACAACAGGGTAGATCAACGAAATGGGTTCGCCGCAGTCGCGGCAATGGCCGCGCAATAGAACGTAACTCAGCACGGGGATATTGTCATACCAGCGGATGGGATGTTTGCACAGCGGGCAATGAGATCGCGGGCGCACGATCGATGCGCGGTGTGGCAGCCGGAAAATGCAGACATTCAAGAAGCTACCCAGAACCAGTCCCAAGACCGCTATGAGAAGATAAGCCATCGCGTGCATGCACTTGGACCCGCTGATGAGCTATGGGCAGGCGCCCGTGCAAGCCCAGGCCTTCAGCCTGCCGCGAGGCGCCTTCCTCAGCCGCTCAGCGCGCACTCTCCATGAGTCGCTGATATAGGGCTTCAGTACGGCTCACCATTATATCGACTGAGAACGCCCGCGCCCTCTTCCGGGCTGACGCGCCGAAACGGTGGAGCGACTCCGGACGGGAAGCCGCCATTACCAAAGTTCGGGCGAGTTCGCTCGGCGATTCGGGCTGAACAAGCCATCCCGTAATGCCGCCTTCTACCACCTCGCTGAGGCCTCCCACGCGGCTCGCCACCACGGGTAGGCCGTGAGCCATCGCGAGCAGCGCCGAGGAGCCTAGACCCTCAGAGCGCGACGGCATGACGTATAAATCAAGGGCCGCAAAGAACGGCGTCAGATCATCCATCCAGTCGAGCACGCGAGCGCGACCCTCGGACCTGCGAAGAAGCTCCGTGATTCGTGGCGATGCCCGCAAGGGGCCTTCGCCCGCCAGTAAGAGTCGCGCCTCCGGCACCGCGCGGCTTATTTCCAGAAGCGCTTCGAGGAGAATATCCTGCCCTTTTTCGTGCGTGAAGGCGCCAGCGTGGCCCATCACAAAGGCGTTTGCGGGAAGATCCCACCGGCGGCGCGCATCGTTCTGCGCGTCAGCGCTGGGCAGATTTCCAGGGATCGTAATGCCATCGTGAATCACTTCGATCTTCGACGACGGAATGCCGGCGCGCGCCAGCAACTCGCGAACGGATGCGGAGACGGCGATAATCGCGTGGCAGAAGGGACCATACTGCAGGCGGTGCAACTTGAATACCTGTCCCGGTCCTCGGGGCATGAAGATGACGCGGCGGGTAGCGGCTCGCCGCACCGGAAGGCCGAGGGAGGCTAGTGTGCTCACCGTCTGTCCGCGGCCGTCGTGGGCGTGCAGGATCTCGAAACCTTCGCGACGAAGTTCATGGCGGACCCGCAAGATGCCGGGTAGCCGGCCGAGGCCACGCCGCCGCAGCGGCAACACATCAAACCCGTGTTGCTGCGCTCGGGCTTCGAGGGCGCTTCCGTTCGGACAGACGATCAGTTGCTGGTGGCCGCGGTCGCGCAATCCGGAGGCGAGCAGCAGCAACTGCCGCTGTCCTCCGCGCAGCTCCATTCCGGTGTCGATATGGGCGATCTTCAGCGGACCCTCGCTGAACTATCGGGGGAACGCCGCCCGCAGGTCCGTCGGCGCTTCGATGAACTCTTGCGTGATGTAATATCTTCCGCTGCGACTCCGCACAATGCCGATCCCAATTTCTGTGAATTTCGGACTCAAGATGTTAGCCCGGTGATTGTGGGCGAACCGAGGCTCGTTCATAAACGCGGTTTCCGCGCCTTCCACGCTATCAAAAGCAGCGATATTCTCTCCCGTGGCCTGCCAAGCGATTCCGGCCGCCTTCACTCGCATCCCGGGTGTTCTCCCGTCGGGATCGTTGTGCCCAAAGTACCCGCGCATTAACATATCGCGTGAGTGCTCGCGAGCCACGGCAGCCAAGCTGGCATTCCACTTCAGCGGAAGCGCGTGGCCTCCGGTCTCGGCCGCGTTGGCAGGGTCCAAGCGGGCGCGGTTGACCAGATCCAACATCTCCATTTCAAGGCTACTCGGGCCGGCCACACCCGGCGAGTGCGTTGTTTCTGGCAGGGTCGTCTTAGGCGCGATGCCGGTATCCCCGAAGTGATGCCACGCACCCAAGTCGCCCGGATCGTTGGGGGCCGCCGCCGGGGCCGCCTGGCCAAAGTGGCGCCACGTGCCGCCGGCAACAGTCTGACCGGGAGCAGCCCCACAAACTGATGCCGTCCAGACGAGTCCGGCGGCAATAAGTGCAAATTTCTCTATTCGAATCACGTTCGCCCCTAAACCCCAGGTGCGTCCACTTCAGACGGCCTCCGGCGCTCCCCGGTTACCGAAGGCTGAGCAACTCCAATACCATTCTAAAGACATACGCACGCCGTTTGAGTTCGCATCGGCGCGTCGCCCACGAAATGGCCGCGCTCAGCCACCCCTAACCCAGATGCACCACCATGCCGAGACTAACTCACTTCAACGGGCAGCCTGCCGTGCCCGGGCCTAAAGAGCATCAATGCGCAACCCGCCAGCGAGGTTCCTACCAGCGTTGCCATGATGTAACTCGACGAGAGGTGGGCAAGCGCGCCCGCCACCGATCCTCCGGCAAAACTGCCTAGAAACTGAAACGTTTGGAAGCCCCCGAGCGCCGTGCCGTACGAACTCGAAGGCGCTGCGTGGCTGACGAGGCTGGGCAGAATCGGTTCCAGAGCTGTGAAGCCCACCAGAAAGAGGGTGCCGGGTACGAACAGGGCGACTAGCTTCTGCGGATCGAGGCCTAAGGCATCCGGTGCAAATAGAAGAATAGCGCTCACAACCAGGATTAGAAAGGCCAAAGAACCGAGCCCTCTCCCCCAACCGTGATCGGCGCCGCGCGAAAAGCCAAACATGGTGACGCCGCTGATCAAGAGCATCGGCACCAAAACCTCATTGTATTGCACCATCTTCAGATGATGCCGTCCGGTCGCGATAAGAGGGAAATTGAACCAGAAGGCGGTCATAAAAATGTTCATGAACAAGCCGCTGAGATCGAGCGCCAGCACCGACGGCATCCGGATGATCTCTCGGAGGCGCACCGGTGCTGCGGCGCGCGGCGCGGCATCGTGTAGGAAGAGCGCCAGAAGAACTACGGAGCCCAGTCCCAGCACGCCGGTCAGAACAAAAAGAAATCGGGTACCAAAGTGATCAGCAAAAAAGGGCCCGCCGATGACACCCAGCATGAAAGAGGCGCCTATGGGGATGCCGATAACGGCCATCGCGGTTGAGCGCCGCTCCGCCGGGATGTTGTCGGCCACGGTTGCGAAGGCGGTGGACGTGATGGTTCCCACGCCCTGGATAAACCGTGCCAGAATGAGTTCGCCGATACGCATCGACGGAGGAAACCAGGCCGGAGCCGCGCAGAGAAACGATCCCACGCTGAAGACCGCCATGCCGATCAGCAGTACTTTGCGGCGGCCGATACGGTCGGAAAGGCGACCCAGCGGGATCTCAAGACAAGCCATCGCCAGGCCGTAGCACCCAAAGGCGAAGCCCACCAGAAAGCGTGAGTGCGTGAACTGAAGTCCGTAAAGCGTAAAAACCGGCAGAACCAGAAACAGGCCGAGCATTCGCAGGCCCACAGCGCTGGCGAGCGCCAGCAGGAGTTTTTTCTGCGCCGTGGAAAAACGTGCGGGCGTGATGACTGTGGCGGTTGCCATCTTAAGACATTACAGAATTGTTTTCCCGGAGGGCGGCTCGGCTTCCATCCATTAGAATAGAATGTCTCGGAACGGATGTCAGCAGAAAATGGGACGGAGCGTAACTGCCAACTCATTTATTGGGATAATTGGGGATTACGAAATATAGTGACGGCGATTCTGTAGCGGCGCTCTACGAGCGCCGCTACAGAAGCTATTGTCACTATATTTTGCAACCCTCATCAGGGGTCCTATTCCGACGGAGTCATTCCCGCGAAGCTTGTCCCCGCGAAAGCGGGGAGCGGAAGCCGCGAGTTCTCACACAGACTCTTTGAGCCCTCCGCTTCCGAGGCCCGATATGACTTTTCCCTCAGCTTGCTGGCGCAACTCTGTCACTGGAGATCGAATGGAAAACCGTTCGCTCGAGTTTGATCCGCGTGGCCTGCTCAACTGGTGTGTTTCCGAAACTGACAATCTGCTCGATTGCCTTCGCCGGGCGGTCGAGATCGAGTCGCCGAGCGGCGCGAAGGCGGCGATCGGCGAGATGGCGCGCTTTTTTGCGGCGGAGCTCGAAGCTGCTGGCGCGCAGGTCAAGCTGCTTCATCATGCCACCGCCGGAGCCGCAGTGCTCGCGGAATTCCAGGCTGCGTCGCGTCACCCGGATGGGAGGAGAAAAACAACAGCTAAACCGATTCTGCTGCTCGGCCATCACGACACCGTCTGGAAGCTGGGTACTCTAGCTTCGATGCCCTTTCGCGTACGCGCCGGACGAGCTTCCGGTCCCGGGATTCTCGATATGAAATCCGGCATCGTCGGCGCAATCTGGGCGCTGCGAGCTCTTCGGGCGCTCGAGATCCCGCACAGATTGCCGGTGCGGGTATTTCTGAATCCAGATGAAGAGGTTGCCAGCTTGTCCTTCCGCCGCCAAATCCTCGCCGAGGCCCGGCGCGCGCGGGCGGTCCTGGTGCTTGAACCCGCTGCAGGTGCAGGCGCGCTCAAAACCTCGCGGAAGGGCGTGGGAGAGTTTCGCCTCACCGTGCAGGGCCGCTCAGCGCACGCCGGAGTTAACCCTGAAGGCGGCGTCAACGCCATCACCGAATTGGCGCGCCAGATCCTTCGCATCGAGCAAATGGCTGACGCGAAGCCCGGCGTGACCCTCACCACGGGCGTCATTGAGGGCGGAACGCGTTCCAATGTGGTTCCCGAAATCGCGCGCGCGCGCATCGACGTACGCGTGCCCCGCCTCGCGGATGGACGCCGCATCGAACGGCAGGTGTTCGCA
>JASHYZ010000380.1 GCA_030042795.1 Terriglobia bacterium
TTGATCACCAGCTCTGTGACCAGCCGCAGGTTCCGGCGGTGTGGCTCTGCCAGAAACTCCTTAAAATCCTCCAGAGTGCAGTAGGCTGGGTTGATGGCCGTGTAGTCTGAAATATCGTAGCCATCGTCCTTTAGAGGAGACGGATAGAAAGGAAGCAGCCAGATCGCAGTGACTCCAAGATCCTGTACATAGTCCAGCTTTTGCAGAAGCCCGCGGAAGTCACCGATTCCGTCGCCGTTGCTGTCACTGAACGCCCGCACATGGGTTTCGTAAATGATGGCATCTTTGTACCAGAGCGGATCTGCACTCGAGTCGGCCGGTCCGATGGCCTGGTTCGGTAAGGCCCTTGTGACGCTCACTTGCTCAAACTCCTCAGATCATCCGGGTTTTTCGCTGCGTCGACCGCAACTCCCGCGCCAGCTTTTCCAGGAACAAGCGAACCTCCCGCGGACCGCCCAACGCGAATGTTGCTTTCGTCGGCCGGCGTGCGCCGACAACGATGGTGATCCCATCCCGCAGCACCGAAAATGCCGACTCGTCGGTGGTGTCGTCTCCCACGTAGATGGCTAGCGGAGCGCACGATCTTCGCCCGAGAAGTGTCCGCACGGCAGCGCCCTTGCCCCGCATTTCCGGCGGGACGATTTCCCACACTTGATTGCCGCGCATGACGCGCAAGTGTGGCGTAAAGGAACGCATAACTTCCCGCACAGTCTTAGCGGCTCGGCGGGCGTTGGTTTCTCTAGCTCCACGAGCGTGAACCACAAAGATGGGACCCTTCTTCTCGATCCAGATACCGCGCAAGCCCGCGAGCCCCCGCCCAACCTGCCGCCCGGCCTGGCGCAGAAGCCTCGCAACACGCACCGGCGGCACCGCCGGCCTCGGGCCCTCCCAGCCGTGGAGGCCAAAATACCGCACTCCACGCACTGCCACTCGCTTCTCCACGTCAGCACGCTGCCGTCCACTGAGCACGTAAACGCTCATCCTCGGACCGCTAACCAGGCGCTTGATGGCGCGCCGAGTTCGTTCGCTCATGCGGACCTGCTCCGGCCGCCTCCGGAAAGGTGCCAGGGTCCCGTCAAAGTCCAGAAACAAGGCCACCCGAGGCGCGGAACGCACAGTTCTCGCGACCGCGGGCCAGTCGTTAAAGAGATTTCTCGGTTCTGGGCGGGTGTGGGCAGCACTTCCCCTCATTGGCTGATCGCAGCCACTTTCTCCGGCTTCTCGATTCGAATCTCGGACAGTTCGGCAATAAGGCTCGCCGCCCAGCGGTAGATGTTGTGCTCCTTCACCACCCGGCGCATGCGTTGCATCCGTGCACTACGCTCCGCTGGATCCATGTCGAGCGCCGCGCGAATTGCGTCGGCCAAAGCTTCCGTATCGTAAGGATTGACGATGATGGCATCGCGAAGCTCGCGGCTGGCACCGGTGAAGCCGCTCAGAATTAGCACCCCCTGCTCGTCGTCGCGCGAGGCCACAAACTCCTTGGCCACCAGATTCATACCGTCATGGAGAGAGGTCACCAGGCACACGTGAGCCGCCCGATAATAAGCTTCGATCTCCCGGTGGCTGTGGTGGCGCTTCAGGAGCACGATGGGCCTCCAGTTCCCGGCTTGGAAGCGCTCGTTGATGCGCTCTGCCTCCCATTCCACTTCCGCCATGAGGTCGCTGTAACTCTTAATGCGTGTCCGGCTCGGAGCTCCGATTTGAACCAGGGTGAACTTCTCCCGATAGCCTGGATTCTTTTCAAAGAACCGCTCGAGGCCGCGGAAACGCTCCAAAATGCCTTTGGTGTAATCAATCCGGTCGACGCCCACGCCCAGGAAGGCGGCTTCAACACCGAGCTGACGGAACAGCGCTACTCGATCGGGCAGCGGCCCCCGATCGTGGGTCTCAGGCCCATCAGAAAACGCCACGCTAATCGGAAAGGGTTTCACGAGCGTGCGATGGCCGGCCCGATTCACGGCAAAATGCTCCCGGTCGATGCGGGACTCCATGCAACTGTCGACTGTCTCCAAAAAATAATTGCAGTGTGATTGAGTGTGGAATCCAATCAGATCAGCGCCCAGCAACCCGTCGAGCAATTCCCGTTGCCAGGGACAGATGCCGAAGGCCTGCGGATTCGGCCACGGGATGTGCCAGAAAATTCCAATGCGCGCGTCCGGGCGGGCTTCTTTCACCAGACGGGGCAACATGGCAAAGTGATAGTCCTGAACCAGCAGAAACGGCTCTTCAATTCCCTCCATCTCGGCTACCGCCGCGCGAGCGAACTTACGGTTCACAGATTGATAGCTCTCCCAATCCGCCGCGCGGAAAATGGGGCGAGTGTGCGCGATATGGCAGAGCGGCCAGAGCCCCTCATTCGAGAATCCGTAATAATAGCCTTCCTCTTCCTCTTGGCTGAGCCAGACGCGCCGCAGAGTGTACTGCGGACGCTCCGGCGGCACCCGAAGGCGATCGTGCTCGTCCACGGTCTGCGTGTCAGCGCTGCCGCCGCCGTGCGCAATCCAAGTGCCGTCACACGCAACCAGCACCGGCTCGATGGCGGTGACTAGGCCGCTCGCGGGAACAACGACCTCGATACCTTTATCCCCGAGAACGTGTTCGTAGGGTTCACGATTTGAGACTACAAACAATCGTCCATTCTGCAGCTTACTCTGAACGTGAATGCGCAGCCGATCAGCCGTCCACAGGGATTCGCCCGCTTCCCGCAACC
>JASHYZ010000381.1 GCA_030042795.1 Terriglobia bacterium
ACTCAATTTGAGAGATGGCCCAGTGGGCGGAGCACTCACCGTTCCGGCTGCTGCTGAGTCAGGCAATGAAGCGTACCCAAACCCCAAACCAGATCCAACGAGTGAATCCCGATAACGGGCCGGTCAGTTATCAGCTCCGCCAGAGTGCCGAGAGCCATGCGATCATTCGGATCATTAAAGGTCGGTACCAGCACGGCGGAGTTCGCGATGTAAAAGTTCGCGTAACTCGCCGGGAGCCGCTGCCCGTCGAAGTGGACCGGGGCCGGCATCGGTAGCGGCACCACTTCGACTTTGGACCCGTCTTCAAGCCGCATCCCCTGCACCCGTTCCCAGTTCTCCGCCAAGACTCCATAGTTCGCATCACGCTGGTTCGATTCCCGACAGAGGACCAAAGTGCGCGGGCTCACAAAGCGGCACACGTCATCAACGTGGCCATGCGTATCGTCCCCGGCAATGCCCCGCCCCAGCCAGAAAACGTTCGAGACGCCGAGGTACTCCCTGAGCACATCTTCGATGGCATCGCGAGCTAACCCAGGATTGCGCGGCTGCACATGCTGGTCAAGCAGGCATTCTTCTGTCGTCACCAGCGTGCCGCGGCCGTTGCCATCAATCGCGCCGCCTTCGAGGACGAAATTCTTGCCCGCGACCGCCGCCGGAAAGAAGCGGCATCCCAGGGCGGCAGACACTTGGCGCGCCACGATGGCGTCGAGCTTGCAGTTCCTGTACTTGGCCCAACCGTTAAAGTGAAATCCCGCTATCGCCAACTCATTATCTTGCTTCAGGAATAGTGGGCCGGAGTCGCGCGTCCACGCCCGATCCGTCGGGATGCGGAAGAACTCGACGTCGCCGCCAGTGCCGATACGATCGAGGATGTCTCGGGCGCGCTTCTCGTGCGCCGCGGACTGCACCAGTAGGCGGACCTTCTCACCCCGCACGAGGTGGCGGACGATTTCTCCGAACACCCAGGGTATGGCGGCAAACTTACCAGGCCAATCTGCTGTGTGGTGGGGCCACCCGATCCAGGTGGCTTCGTGCTTCTCCCATTCCGCAGGAAAGCGAAACCCCAAACCCGCCGGCGTCTCTGCTTCGGGCGGCAGGGACGGCGCTTCAACCTTGCCATTCGGAGCTTGGGTGGAGGCTGCGGCTGAGGCGCCGCGCAGGCGATGTGCCTTCAGAGTGCCTGGGGACTTTTTCACGGCGTTTCGTCATCCAAGTAGCGCTTAGCGAGGCCGGCGTACGAGTCCACTCGACGGTCGCGCAGAAAAGGCCAGTTGCGCCGCACCTCCTCGATGCGCTGGGGATCAGCCTCAGCCAACAGAATCTCCTCACGGTTTGTGGAGGCTTCCGCTACCACCACCCCGAAGGGATCTGCAATGAAAGATGAACCCCAGAACTCAATGCCCGGAGGCTCACTGCCTGATCCGCCCGACACCTTGAGCTTTTCATGGCCGACCCGATTGACAACTGCCACATAGACGCCGTTCGCGATGGCGTGGCCGCGCTGGATGGTACGCCAAGCGTCGCGCTGGGCAGCACCGTACTTCTGCTTTTCATGCGGATGCCACCCGATCGCCGTCGGGTAGAACAGCACTCCGGCGCCCCGCAGGCTTTGGAGCCGTGCCGCCTCCGGATACCATTGATCCCAACAGATCAAGGCGCCAATCCGTCCGACGCCGGTGTCAAAGGCAGGGAAACCAAGGTCGCCCGGCGTAAAGTAATACTTCTCGTAATAGCAAGGATCGTCCGGGATGTGCATCTTCCGGTAAAGTCCGCGCGTTTCACCGTCAGAATCGAGCACGACGACGCTATTGTGATAAAGCCCCGCCGCGCGCCGCTCGAAGACAGGCGCCACCACCACCACGGCTGACTTCCGGGCAGCAGCCGCCAAGGCCTGAGTCGTGGGGCCAGGAATTGGCTCCGCCAGATCGAAGAACGCCGCGTCCTCCCTCTGACAGAAATATTGGGAGCGGAACAACTCGGGAAGGCAAACCACGCGGGCGCCCTGTCGCGCGGCCTCCTGCACGCGGTCGAGCGCCCGCTCAAGATTCGCGGCCGGCTCGGGTGAACAGGCCATCTGAACCAAACCGATTACGAACTTCTCATTCATGCATGAACTGGCCTCAAGGGACAGATTTTACAGACAACACCACCGGGGTGTCACTTGGAAAGGGACGGGCACAAGGCCGCCCCTACGTCAAACTGAGATACTATCCGCCTGCCTTGACTTTCGGGCCTCGCGCTGACTACAGTCCAAGAATAGGGAGGACACGGCGCTTGCGGCTGCTCACACGGAGGGAAGCGTCTTGAGCTACCTCAAGCGCAAAGTCCTTGCCATCCAGGACGGCAGCTACCTGCTCGCCAATGCCTCGCGCGCTCTTGTCACGAGGCCGCGCTACACCCTCGACACCTTGATGCAGATGGACGTGATCGGTGTCGGTTCGCTGCCGATTGTCCTGCTGGTGGGCTTTTTCACCGGGGCAGTCCTGGCTCTTCAAAGTTATCGAAGTCTTGAGCGCTTCGGCGAGGTCAGCATCCTGGGCCAGATGGTGGCTCTTTCGGTTGTGCTCGAATTGGGACCGGTGTTGACTGCGGTCGTAGTCGCCGGCCGTAACGCCTCCGGCATTGCATCCGAACTGGGCTCCATGCTGGTGAGCGAGCAGATTGACGCTTTGCGCGCCATGGGAACTGACCCGGTACGCAAACTCGTAGCGCCGCGTCTTTACGCCACACTCATCACCGTACCGCTGCTGACCGTCATCTCGGATTTCGTAGCCATGATTGGCGGCTATTTTATCGCGGTCACCACCGCCCACCTGACGGGCGCTCAGTACTGGAGCTCGGCATATCAGAATCTGGATTATCACGACCTGACGCAAGGTCTGGTCAAGCCGGTGGTCTTCGCCCTGGTGATCGCGATTGTCGGTTGCTACTTCGGGCTCAACACGACGGGCGGCACAGAGGGAGTGGGACGCTCTACCACTCAGGCTGTTGTTGTTTCCATCGTCCTCGTCATCATGCTGGATTTCCTGATTACGCAGTTCCTGA
>JASHYZ010000382.1 GCA_030042795.1 Terriglobia bacterium
CTCGATGCGAGCCCTACTATGGCACGAACCTCGGTTACACGACACTTGGGTCATTGAGTCAATGACTCAATGAGCCGATGAATCAATGGCTCGATCATCCGATTAAACGGTGTCCATAATTCACATCTTGCCTGACCGCGTGGCCAACCAGATCGCTGCTGGCGAGGTGGTGGAGCGCCCGGCTTCGATTGTCAAAGAACTGCTCGAAAATTCGCTGGATGCGGGCGCTACGCGCGTTGAAGTCGAGGTCGAGGCAGGGGGCAAGCGGCTGGTCCGCGTCACCGATGATGGTTGCGGCATGGATCGCGACGACGCAGTTCAAGCCTTTGAGCGCCACGCCACCAGCAAAATCCGGCAAGCTGAAGATTTGCTCGAAATTGCCACCCTCGGTTTTCGCGGCGAGGCGCTGCCTTCCATTGCCGCTGTGTCGCGCCTGGTGCTCGAAACGCGCCACGCCGCCGAAGCCGCCGGCACGCGAGTGGAGATCGCCGGGGGAAAGCTGCGCGACGTGCGCGAGATCGCCTGGCCGGGAGGCACCCGCGTGGAAGCGCGCGATCTGTTCTTTAACACGCCGGCTCGTCGCAAGTTCCTTAAGTCAGAGTCTACAGAGCTCGGCCACATCGCAAGCTTTGTCACTCACTATGCGCTCGCACATCCTGAAAAGAGCTTCAGGCTGGCCTCGCTCTCCCACGATATCGTCAACGCCGCGCCGGCTCCCGACGCGCGCACCCGCGTCTATCAACTTCTCGGCGGGCAGGTGCTGGAGCAGCTCATCGAGATGAGCCCGGTAGAGCGCCAGCTTCCGGTATCGGCCGGGTTCGGCGAGCTCGAAGAGAATGAGGCGCCGACTTCTGCGGGAGTCGTGCGCCTTTCAGGCTTCGTGTCACGGCCTGAAGTGCAGCGGCTGAATCGCAACGAGGTTTATTTCTTTGTGAACCGGCGCCTGGTGCGCGATCGCCTCATTTTGCATGCCATCCTCGAAGCATACCGGAATATTCTGCCACCGCGCATGTTTCCAGTGGCGCTCGTGTTTCTCGAGATTCCGCCCCAGGAAGTCGATGTAAACGTGCACCCTTCAAAGACGGAGGTGCGCTTCCGGCATTCTAGTTTCGTGCATGACCTCACCCGCGACACCATCCGGCAGACACTAATCACCGCCCGTCCTGTGGCCGCCTTCCCGGTTCGGCGGGACACGCGCGAGGCTACCCTCGATGACGTGGAGGCCCTCGAGAGGCTGGCCGAGGAGTCGCAGTCGCAAGCGCGGTCGCAGGAAATGAGTCTTCCACGACGCGGAGCGACTGGCGGTTTCCAGGGGTCAGCGAGACCAAGGCCCGAGCCCGTCACTGATGCAGCAGCGGCTTACTCGCGACTGCCGTTTTCGCCCTCGAGCGCCCGTGCTTCGTCGGCCGTGTCTGCGCCGTCGGATCAGGACGGGTCGCGGCAGCCCAACTTTGTGCTCTCTGCGCCAAAGCCCGCGCCTGTCACGGGCACTCTGCCACTCGAAGCCGCAGCCAGCACTGCGCCGGTTCGCTCCTGGATACCTGAGGCGGCCAGCGGTTTCGCGGGTCCGCTGCGCTCCGGAGATCACGCCGATTGGGTTGCTCCGCACACACCGCCACCATCGTCTTGCGAGCCCTCCGATGCTGCGGCCTCAGGAGCGATGGCGCAAGTAAGCGACCATACCATTCATCGAGAATCGCGCTCGTCGTCTGAGTTAAGTTTTCCCCCAGACCTCCGCCCGCTGGGTCAAGTGGAAGCAAGCTACATCGTGGCCACCAACGCCGCAGGCTTGTGGATTGTGGATCAGCACGCGGCGCACGAACGCGTGCTGTTCGAGAAGCATCTGCGCCAGGTGCGCAATCGGGAAGTAGAAGCGCAGCGGTTGCTGCTGCCCGCGATCATCGAGCTGAATCCCCAGCAGCAAGCGGCCTTCCAGGACATCGCCGACGAACTGGCAGCCAACGGATTTGAGGTAGAGCCGTTCGGGCAGCGCACCGTCGCGGTGAAGACCGCGCCCGCAGAACTGGCAGCCGGTGATGTGCAATCGTTGCTCGTCGAGATTCTGGACGGCGTAGGCCAGGAAATGCGAGGTGTCACACTCGACGTGCTGCGCGGCCGCATCAGTGCTTCACTCGCGTGCCGGGCAGCCATCAAAATCCACATGTCGCTCGACCAGGCCAAAATGGAATGGCTGCTCACAGAGCTGGCGAGGGCCGAGTCGCCGATGTCCTGCCCGCACGGACGCCCGGTGATGCTGCGCTACAGTATTAAAGAATTGGAGCGGGCGTTTCACCGTACATAGCGTAGTTATCTAGGCTATTAAAGATTCGCGAGGGAAGCCGACTAAAGGACCTTGTGCGCACCCCTGTGATTATTGCCATCGATGGACCTGCCGGCGCCGGCAAAAGTACGGTGGCGCGTATGCTGGCGTCGCGCCTGGGTTTGCCCTATGTGGATAGTGGAGCCACCTACCGCGCGGTCGCGCTCAAGGTGCTTGAGCATCGTGTTTCGCCATCCGACGAGGACGCTGTGGTGGGACTCATCGACGGCGCTGAAATCAGGTTTGCGGGGCGAGCGGAAGAACGGCGCATTTTGCTGGACCAGCGCGATGTCACGCACTTGATTCGCACGCCTGAAGTGACGCTGGCGGCCGCACAGGTGTCGCGCCTGCCGGAGGTGCGGAGGAAGCTTGTGAGCTTGCAGCGCAGCTTTACCGGAGAGCCGGGCGTGGTGATGGAGGGGCGTGACATCGGTACGGTGGTTTTCCCGAAGGCTCCGCTTAAGATCTTTCTTGAGGCGGACCCTGAGGAGCGTGCCCGCAGGCGCCTTGAGCAGGAAGACGCCGACGGACGGCGCACTAGCCTGGCCCGGACGGCTGAGGAGATCCGCCACCGCGATCAGTTGGACGCGGAAAGAAAAGTGTCACCGCTCGTGGCCGCTGAGGATGCGGTGCGGATCGACTCCACGCGGTTCACTGCAGATGAGGTCGTGGAAAGGATTCTCGAGGTCGCACGCCAGAGAAAGCTAATCAAATGATGAATGCGAAATAATGAATGATGAACATGCGTCGTCAGTCGTTCATCATTCGGGTCATCGTCCCCCGTTGCTCATCGACGCCAGGAAGTCTCCGTTACTTTTCGACTTCGCGAGCTTGTCGATAATGAGCTCCATGCTCTCCACGGGCGAGAGCGGGCTGAGAACCTTGCGCAGCACCCAGATGCGATTAAGCTCGTCCTTCGGTACCAGCAGCTCTTCCTTGCGCGTGGCTGAGCGGTTGATGTCGATGGCCGGGAAGACGCGCTTATCAACCAGCTTCCGATCGAGATTGATTTCCATGTTGCCCGTGCCCTTAAACTCTTCGAAAATGACGTCATCCATGCGGCTTCCGGTGTCGATCAGCGCCGTGGCGATGATGGTGAGACTGCCTCCCTCCTCAATGTTGCGGGCGGCGCCGAAGAATCGCTTGGGACGTTGAAGAGCATTGGAGTCCACGCCGCCGGAGAGGACTTTTCCTGACGGTGGCACTACAGTGTTGTAGGCACGCGCGAGACGCGTAATAGAGTCGAGCAGGATCACCACGTCGCGCTTGTGCTCCACCAGGCGCTTGGCCTTCTCGATCACCATTTCGGCCACTTGCACGTGCCGCGCGGCAGGTTC
>JASHYZ010000383.1 GCA_030042795.1 Terriglobia bacterium
AAGGCCTTCATCCTCAGCACGATTCTCTTGCCGGCCTTTAGCATTGGCATGTTTGCCTTCCAGGCTTACACGGCTACGCGCGAAAACGATCACACCTTAAAGCTGGCGATTCTTGACGAAACGGGCGACCTGGGAGAGTCGATCTCCCAAAGGCTCACCTCGAAGCTTAGGAACGGCTCTCCTGCGTACGAGGTCACCAAGATTCTGGCTCGCCCTTCGGACGGTGAAGAGGACGCTGTGCGCGGCGAGGTTGAGCATGGAAGCCTTGACGCTTTCCTCTCCATACCCGACGGCGTCCTCAGCGGCGAAGGCTCGGCTGAACTGCACGCCCGCAACACCGCCCAGGCCGGAAACCACGATGCCCTCGATGATGCCGTCAATGACGCCGTGATTGCCGAGCGGCTGCATCAACGTGGCGTGAACGTGGCGGACGTGAGCCAATTGGTGAAGGGCGTGGAGGTGAAGCTCATCAAAGTCAGCGCCCAGGGCGAGGCCGAGGAAAAGGGTCAGACGTTCTTCGCCGCGCTGGTTGTAGCGATGGTGCTCTATCTCACGGTGCTCATCTATGGCGTCAGCACGATGCGATCGGTGATTGAGGAGAAGAGTACACGCGTGATTGAGCTCCTAGTGGCCTCGGTACGCCCAGTCTACCTGATGCTGGGTAAGATCATGGGCGTTGCTGCCGTGGGGTTGACGCAATATGTGATCTGGGGCGCGCTCGGAGTTCTGCTCGCCGTTTACGGAGCGGCGCTAGCTTCGATGGTTGGCCAGGGTGCGTCCCTTTCAGGAGTTCACCTGCCCTGGAGTATCGCCATTTACATGACGATCTTTTTCCTTTGCGGCTATTTTCTATACGCCTCGCTTTACGCCGCCGTCGGGGCCATGGTGTCAAACGAGCAGGAGATGCAGCAGGTGCAGATGCCGGTAACGTTTCTGATCGTGGCCGCGTTCTTTTGCTTCAACATTATTCTGCGCGACCCGAACTCTCCGCTCTCTATCGGCCTTTCGATGATCCCGTTTTTTTCACCCATTCTGATGGTGCTGCGCATTGCCATGCAGCCGCCGCCATTCTGGCAGATTGGCCTTTCCATCCTGATCTCTGTGCTCAGCACCGCTGCCGTCATCTACTTTGCAGCACGCATTTATCGGGTGGGCGTGTTGATGTACGGCAAAAGACCGTCGCTCGTCGAGTTGGCCCGGTGGCTGAAATACACGTAGTGAAGTCAAAAAAGAGACCTATCGAGTCTTTATCATGGACCGCACACGGTATCGTTAGTGACTGTGTGACTGCCTTACTAAGGATGCCCATGTCTAGTTCAGGAAAGCTATTACGCCTACATCGTATCCTCGACGTCAACAGCCGCAAAGGTGTGGTGGTTGCGTTTGATCATGGCTTGATGCTGGGACCTATTCCGGGCATCAGCCCGCCTCGGGAGCGGCTCGAAATGTTCCTCGAGGGCGGCGCTGACGGCGTGCTGATGTCGCCCGGCGTGCTGCGCGCCAACGCGGACGTTTTCGCTGGGAAAAGGACGGGTGTCATTGTCCGCATCGATTGGACAAACATGTGGCGCGATCCAAAATTGCTGGGGTTCGCGGAAGGGCGATCGTGCGCTATTGCTTTAGTGGAAGATGCGGTCCGTTGGGGCGCGGATGCCGTGCTTACCTACTTGTTTGTGGGTTTGGCGGACGCAGCATGCGAAGCGGAAGAGGTTCGCCGCAACGCTGAAGTGAACCGGGCCTGCGAACGCCTTGGAATGGTCCACATCATCGAGCCCATGGCGCGCGGAAGCCGGGTGGAGCGGACAAACTCCAAGGAATTCGTCGCCCTGCATACGCGGATGGCTGGCGAACTCGGCGCCGATCTGATCAAAACGGACTTCTTAGAACAGGAATCCGACACCGCCGAGGTGATCTCCACTAGCCTGGTGCCGATCTTACTCGCCGGAGGAGCCAAGATAACCGAGTCTAGCGCCTTAGGGATCATCGAACGCTCTGTAAGAGCGGGCGCCGCGGGCATCGTGTTTGGCAGAAACGTATTTCAAGCTTCCGATCCTGTCGCATTCTTACGCCAGGCGCGAAGAGTGATTCACGGCACCGCTGGAATGCACGTCCCCGCGTAGTTGTGATTGCAGGTGCTGCGCATCCAAGTGTGCGCAGATTGCAACGGCGCTGTGCGGGCCCCCGCGCAGCCCGCTCGCTACTTGTTAAGCTGCTGGCCCCTCTTTCAAGGTAAGAAAGGCTTCAAAGATTTTCTGTGCGAGACTGTGCAAGCTCTCGGTGCGCCGTGCTTTGGCGCCAGTTAGTAAGTCGTGCCCAGCGCCTTCAATCGAGAGGAGGGAAGTAGCGGTCGGGATGAGCTTCAACGCCGCCTCAATCTCCTCTCTCGACGCAAAAGGATCGCGCGTGCCATGAACAAAGAGCGCCGGCGCGCGCAGGGCAGGGAAGTGTGCCGTGCGCATCTCTGACGCCTTGCGCGGCGGATGCAGTGGATACGAGAGCAGCAGAAGCGCGCTCGCCATCTCTGGCGATTCTGCCGCCAGCATGCTGGCTTGACGGCCGCCGTAAGAGTGACCGCCCAAGACGAGTCGCGTAATGCCCGGTGCGGCCGCCCGCAACGCGAGGGCGGCGCTGCGCAGCCCTTCGCGATCGCGCTGCGCTTCTCCCCGAAAGGGCGGACCACTCGGGCGCGCCTGCCGGTAAGGCAAATCACAGCGCAGCACTACAAATCCGCATTCGGCAAGGGTTTCTGCAACGGCGATCAGGAGTGGTGTCTGGCAGTTTGACCCGGCACCGTGCGTCAGCACGAGAGCGGCATTCGAAGGCACGGCGGGCCGGTGCAGAAATCCGCGGACCGGCACTGGAGAGTCAGCGGTAAATGGTTCGTAGTTGTGTGCTGTGATTCCCATTCCTGATGGCTCGCCGGCTGTAGCGGCGGTCTATGACCGCCAGCTTCGAAATCAACAATCGGTGCCCGTAAGGCACCGGCACAGCGCCATTACAGCGTATGTACTTGGCGCTGCCTTGATATTGTGACAGACTCCCTAATCTGGCGCTTACCAAGCGCCTCTGCAAAGTCAGCAGGATCGCCAAAAAGCCTGCGATCAAGAAAGGCGTCCTCGATATGCCGGAAACGATCCGAGTGGGAATTGTGGGAAGCCGTTTTGCGGCGCAGTTTCATTGGGAAGGCTATCAGCGCGTTTACGGTGTACCGGTGAAGGTGACTGGCGTCACCTCGCGCTCCACGGAATCGGCCGCGAAGTTCGCAAGCGACCATGGCATCGCTGCATTCAGCTCGCTCGCCGAGCTGTGCAAGGCCGTGGACGTTATCGATCTCTGCTCTCCGCCCTCCACTCATGAACCGCTCGCCGTAGAGGCGTTGCGCCGCGGCAAACACGTGGTGATCGAGAAGCCCTTCACCGGATTCTACGGTCCGGCCAACGCCTACGTGGAGACGGAAGGATTTCGCGGCGATGACTTCCCGAAAGAGGTGATGCTTCGCGAAGCGATGGCGAGTTGCGATCGGATTCTCTCCGCGGCGAAGGAAGCAGGCAAGCGGATCCTTTACGCTGAGAATTGGGTCTACGCTCCGGCCGTTGCCAAGGAGCGCGAGATTTTACAGAAGAGCGGCGGGCAGATTCTGTGGATCATCGGTGATGAGTCTCATAGCGGCTCCCACTCG
>JASHYZ010000384.1 GCA_030042795.1 Terriglobia bacterium
TCTGCTCATGTCATATTCCACGCGCCGGATTTCCGGCTTGGAGTCTTCAATCAGTAGGTAGGAGGCGCGGCGGTCGCCATCGTAAGGAAGACCAACGCTTCCCGTGTTGGCAAGAATCATTCCTGAAATGCTACGAATGTAGGGACGATGGATATGCCCATAGATAACAACGGGCTGACCGAGCGGCCCGTAAAGGGACTGCAATTCATCATCGCCAGCCTCCTGTGCGGGGGCACGCCAAGGGTCTCCAGGACTGGCATGGACGAGCGCGATTGGAGCGCAAAGCTGAATGAGCGGGAGGCTCCCTAGCCATGCGAGTCTTTCCTCTCCAAGTGCCTCACGGGTGGCCGCCGCCATCTCCCGGAGGACAGCCCAAAGCGATTGCAATTGGGGTGATTGATTCGCAAATTCGTCGAACGTTTCGGGATTTGTGAGCATTTGGTCTGTGTTCCCGACCACACCTTGCCAGCCGAGACTGCGAATGCGGTCCACAATCTCAACGGGGCTTGACCCAGTATCCGCGAGGTCGCCGCCGTGGAGAACCACATCGGGAGAGGTTTGCCGCAAGTCTGCGAGAACTGCTTCAAAAGCGGTTTGGTTGCCGTGGATGTCGGAGACGATTGCAATGCGCATTTCTTAAAGCTCCATCGCTGGAGAAGGCTTCAGAATCATCTCAGGACGGCTCAGTGTTTCTGAGCTTCAATATATGCCCTTGAGAATGGCTGTCGCACGATGGTCAAAGTCCTACTCCATCGCGGGAGCGGAATGGACAGGCTGAGCCACCAGTCGGACGCCTAACGCCGCGCAAACGCGGCTCACGGTATCGAATCGCGGGGCGCTATCGGGGCGCAGGGCTTTGTACAGAGCTTCCCGCGTGATCCCCGCTGTCTTGGCGATCTCCGTCATGCCACGGGCACGGGCAATATCCCCCAGCGCCGATGCCAGCAAAGCCGCATCGTTGGCCTCCAGAATGTCGGTCAGATAAGCAGCTATAGCGATCTCACTGTCGAGATAGTGTGCTGCGTCAAACTCAGGCAGGTCAGCAACCTTGATGCGTTTGCTCATAATTTCTCTCCGCTCAGTCCAGTAATGCGGCCAGCACTTTGGCCCGTTTGATGTCCTTTTTCTGCGTTCGTTTCGAGCCGCCCACGAGCAGCACAATTAAGATGCGTCCGGCGTTGGGTGAAGTACAGACGCCATCCCGCGCCCAAATGGATGTGCAACTCCGAAACGCCCTCACCCACCGGCTGAACGTCTCCCATCAAACCGCGTTCCAATCGTTTGATTCTGGCGACGATCACGCCACGTACCGTCTCATCCTTCAACCCGTCGAGCCAGGCGGTGAATTCGGGCAAGGGACGAATCGAGAACATAGTTAAGTGTAATCGAACGATTACGAAACTGTCAACCGGAGATGCCGCTGGGTAGTGGGTCAGTTTGAATTCTCTCCAGCATTTCGTTACCTGTCATTCCCGCGCAAGCGGGAATCCAGGCTGTAAGGCGCTCTCTCCGATGTGGATTCCCGCCTTCGCGGGAATGACAGAGGGAACATGCCGAGAAAGAATTTGAGACTGACTCACTACCTGCCGCTGGCGCGGTGTCCACGGTGTGTGATGTCGTTTTCGCTTTCTTCTCGAACATGCTGCCAAGAGTCAGGCCCACGGCTTCTCTTCGCGTTGGCGGTGGCGTGAACGATGAGTCGGTTACTCGTATACGTTCGCATCGGCATCAAGAGTGCCAGATGAGAGTGAGAAGGCTTGGAGGATTGGGAAGGGACGGGATCACAATGAGCGTCGCATACGTTCGTATGCAGAACGCGTTCAGGGCCAGACTAAGCGGGGCCAACGGCCCCATCTATAACGGCGTCGGCGGTGAAGTTCCGAAGGCTCCCGGCGGGACTAAAGATGACAGACGGTGGCTCGTTAACGTGCCAGAAAACATCCGGTTCCAGGCAACTCTGAGCAACTACGGTGTTTGTCCCTGGCCCTGGGCGGGATTGGCGTGCGCGCCGGTGCCTTCCTGTGTATGTTGGGTTTGCTTCTGCGGAGCAAGGCCACGGGCGTTCTTGCCTTGCTGCTTGCCGTTCACACCGGCACCCTTCCCCGGGAGAGATGAGCCATTACCGGTCTGGCTCGAGCCGGGCGGCCCGTTTCCACCCGCCATATTCTCCTGCATGTTGATGTATTGGTTGGTGAGCTGAACAACTTGCTGAGTGATCTGAGTGTTCAGGTAGGCCGTGTCCGATTCAAATTGCGGAGAAGAGTTGTTGCGCGGAAGCGGCCCCAATGACAGGACAGGCGTGAGCCCCTCGGGATTTCGCAGCAGCGGGCTTGACAGGGGATTGGGCTGAATGCTCAGGTTCGTGCTGATACCGTTCTGCTGATTCTGCGAGTTCCGCTTCTGGCGGACCGGCTGCTGCTGCGCCCAAGCCACGGCAGGCGTCAACATCAAAACAGCCAGCGCCACTCGCACCAGTATGTCACCCGAAGATTTGGCCGCCACTACAGCAATAGTCTTCATCACGAATCATAGCCCTACACGAATTCCTATCAACTATACGCAACTGAGCGGCTAACAGGCAAGGATATTCTGCGATGTTGCCTCTTTTTACAAGTTTCACAGACCCTCACTGCGGGCGGGTTGACCGTGCTGCCGAACCCCGCGATTGTCCGGCCCCTCCAGGG
>JASHYZ010000385.1 GCA_030042795.1 Terriglobia bacterium
CAGTGAATACGACGCGCTGGGTGGTGACGTAAAGGTCACCGGTGTCTTTGACGGTCTCCAAGGTAGTAGTTACGGGCCGGCCGGCATATCCGCCAACGTGGTAGCGCACACCCCTGGCGATCCTAAAGCTCACCCCCTGGGACTTCCCGACATACTTCGTGCGACGAGACTCCGCAACATGCTGGGCACCGCGGCAGATAGCGAAGCAGCGCTCGCCCGAATGCAGGATCAACCCGGTCACTTGGTTAGTGAGGTCAGGCAGCTTAGATATGTCACCGCCGGCCGCCTCCATCTGCTCGATGGTCGTCTGCGCCCGGTTCGATCCTTCAATCTGCCGACGTTGCGCCGCCTGGGCCTCGAGTGCGCGCTTTCTGGAACTCACCTGAGCGTACCAAGCAACGAGGGCGACCAGCCCGATCAACGTGACCAAGAGAACGCCGGTTGAGAAGTCCATCTTCAGTTAATCCAGTGATCGACGCCGCCGTGATGTGAACAGGCTCCTCTTCCCGACGACTTGCTGAACGATCCGTCCCTGCACTGTGCCCGAGCCCAGCTTGGCACCTTATCTTCAGCGGCTTTTTTCTTATGCGCCGTGGCCTTGGTCTGTTGGTGCGTGTTCTGTCCGACGGTACTCTGAGTAGCTGTCGACTGCCCCATCACCCGCACAGAGGCCGCCAGCATCAACGCAAGAGAAGCACGAAGAATACGTAAATTCGTCATCTTGTTGCACAACTTGTACTCCACCCAGAGCTTCTCCGTCAAGCGGTGGTTTAGCGGACCGTATTATAGAGCTGCAGTGCACATTGAACACCACGGCACCAAGACACCAAGGAGGCAGAAGGTTAGAACTGAGTTGATGCCACTCGAGCAGGGCATCTTCTCTCCAACTTTTTTACCTTGCTCTGTGATTCGGTGCACTCGTGTTTGAATCGCATCTTGCCCCGGGGTTTGGGTTGCGGGCCGCAGCCGCGCTGCGATAGAGTCATCTACGGCTTTCTCTAAACAAACGCGCTGTTTCCAACCCCATGACAGTACCCGGCAGCACTGACCGGTATCTCGATAAGCTGATCCACTTGCTGGTCCAAAACGCCACGGTGGTGGTTCCGGGCCCCAAGATTGCTGCTGAAATTGGAGTCTCGCGTTCCACCGTTTGGGACTGGATCGAAAAGCTGCGGAAACTCGGCGTGGAGATTAGGGGCGTGCCGGCCACCGGTTATCAGCTCGCCCGGCTCCCGGACCTGCTGGCGCCCAGCCTGCTTCGCCAGGAGTTGGGTGAATGCGAAATCGGCCACAAGATCGTCCATTACTTTCGCATCGACTCCACCAACACCGTGGCGCTGCGCATGGCGTCCTCCGGCGCTCCAGATGGCACCGTAGTACTGGCGGAAGAACAGACGGCCGGACGCGGCCGGTTCGGCCGCGCCTGGTACTCGGAAAAGTCGAGCGGCATCTACGTGTCGATTATCCTGCGTCCCAAGCTTGCGCCCTCAGCCGCGCCCGTGCTTACGTTGATGGCCGGTGTCGCCGCCCAGGCAGCCATCGAGCGTGCTACCGGCTTGGCGGCCGATATTCGCTGGCCGAATGACTTGCTCCTAAACGGCAAGAAACTGTGCGGCATTCTTACTGAAATGAACGCCGAGGTTGACCGGCTTCACGCCGTCGTGATCGGTATCGGGATCAACGTGAACCACCGCGACATTCCAGACGAACTGCGTTCCATTGCCACGTCTCTGCGCCTCGAGGGCGGCAAGGTTTACTCCCGCGCGCAGATTCTGGTCGGGCTCTTGCGCGAGATCGAGCAGTATTACCGGATTCTGCTGAAGGAAGGAAACCAAACCATAATCGACCGTTGGATGGCTGTTTCGAGCTACGCGCAAGGCAAGCGTATTCGCATTCTGACGGGCAACGGCGAATTTCAGGCCGTCACGGCTGGCCTTGAGCCCACCGGTGCGCTTCGCGTTCGCCGCGACGACGGCCGCGAGGAGCCGCTGGTCGCCGGCGAGATTGTGGAATTAAAATGAGAAATTCAGGAGTCGGAAGCCAGAAGGCAGGAGCCACAAGGCAGAAGGCAGGAGCCAGAAGGCATTCCATCCTGGTTCTTGCCTTTCTGAACTATGACCTTCTGGTTTCTAGTTTCTTCTGACTTCTGGTCTTCTTCTGGCTTCTTACTCCTGACTCCTGACTCCTGACTCCTACATTTCCATGCTTCTCGTCATCGACGTCGGCAACACCAATACGGTGCTGGGAGTTTTCGAGAAGGCGGAGCTGCGCGCCCACTGGCGGCTGACCACCAAGCGCGAACAGACCGCGGACGAGTACGGCATCCTGATTCGGAACCTTTTTGACCTTGAGGGGCTCGGGCACAGCGACATCACCGGCATCATGATTGCCAGCGTAGTGCCCCCGCTCAACTGGTTGTTGGAGGAAATGGCGCAAAAGTATTTTGGTCTGAAGGCTCTGTTTTTGGAGCCGGGCACCCGAACGGGCATGGCCATCCAGTACGACAATCCGCAGGAAGTGGGCGCTGACCGCATCGCCAACGGCGTCGCCGCCTACAAGAAATACGGAGGTCCTTGCGTGGTCGTAGATTTCGGCACGGCGATCACGTTCGATGCTATCTCGCGAAACGGCGAATACCTGGGCGGCGTGATCTGCCCGGGCCTCGGCGTTTCCGCGGAGGCGCTCTTTGCCCGCGCTGCGCGCCTTCCCCGCGTGGAGATTCGCGAGCCCGAGCGCGTGATTGGTACGAACACCGTGGCTAGCATCCAGTCGGGTCTCTTTTACGGCGCGGTCGGATTGCTGGACGGCGTACTCGACCGCCTCGTGGCGGTGCTGGGCCGCGAGACGCGCGTGATTGCCACCGGAGGACAAGCAGCGCTCGTTGCTGCGGCCTCCCGCTACAAGCCGCCCGTGGACGCCTGGCTCACCCTCGACGGTCTGCGGATTATTTATGAGCGGAATCAGCGCGGAGCGCGTTAGTCCTGACTGGATCGCCCTTTCAGGGCTTGGCGCTTCCAGGGATAGGCTCACGGTCCCTGGGCTTTGCCCAGGGCTGTGCTGGCTCGGCCTTTCAGGCCTGCTAAATGTGTAGACTATTACGAGCGATACTCGGCCGGAAGGGCGCAAGCTGACAGAAGCCATAACCCGTGCGGCAGATCAGCAGATATGACCAGCGCGTGCGAAGGTGTGGAGAACTATTTCGAGTACTTCACCGAAATTGAAGAAAAGTTTCGCCGCTGCCGCAGCACGCCCACGCTACTCTCGACACTGGACTGGGCCTTGATCGAGTCGTGGAAAGAAGCTGGAATTCCGCTCGAGGCAGTGTTCATCGGCATCGAGCGCACTTTTGAGAAGTTCGCGCGGCGCCCCCCGCGATTTCGCAAGGTCAACGGTCTCGCCTACTGCTCCCAGAATGTGCTAGAGGCGGCGGACGAGTTGAAAGCCGGACAGGTGGACGACGAGCGCCGGCCGTCACGCAGTCCCGCGCATACCGCCGCCCCTTTCCCTTTGGAGCAGCTTCATGCGCACCTTCGCGGCAACGCTCAGGTCCTGCGCCTCTCGGCACAACGATGTCAGGCCTCTGCGGCACTGTCACCCTCGCCGACGGGAGGGGCTCCGCCACCAAACGATCTGACTCAAGATTTCGAAGGCGTAGCCTCAGCTCTGGACCGGCTGGCAGATGGTCTCACGGAGGCGCCGCAGAACGTGAAGCCGCTCGAGGACGAGCTCAGCGCGCTGGAAGAGAAGCTCACGGCCTCAGCCACTCGCGGCAGCCCGGCAGAACTTTTGGTTGAGCTGCGCCGCCAGGCTGAGCGCAGCGTGGCGCCTTATCGCAGCAGGATGAATGCCTCACAGCTTGACTTGCTGGATCGCCAGTTTTTGAAGCGAGGCCTCTACGAGCACTACGGCCTGCCACGCTTGAGCTTGTTCTATTGCAAGCCAGTTTAAGCTGTCTGGCAGACCCTCGCGTAATGCAGTGACAAACGAAGCTCCTCACCCGCGCTTCGCGCACCCTCCCCCCGTGGAAG
>JASHYZ010000386.1 GCA_030042795.1 Terriglobia bacterium
GGCAGCCTCGCGAGCGCGGGCCGCATCGATGGACTTGGCGCAGATCTTGCGGCCCACGGTGGGATTCTTCTCAAAGTGCTCCATCAGCTTCTCGTAAACGAAGCTGGCTACCGTCGATTGAATATCGCTGTTCAGCTTGCCCTTCGTCTGGCCCTCGAACTGGGGCTGCGGCAGCTTGACGCTGATCACCGCCACCAGGCCCTCGCGCACGTCTTCACCTTGCAGATTCTCCTTCACATCCTTGAAAAGGTTCTGGTTCTGCCCAAATTGGTTGATGGCGCGAGTCAGCGCGGAGCGGAAACCGGAAAGGTGGGTGCCGCCATCCACGGTGTTGATGTTGTTAGCGAAACTAAAGACGGTCTCAGCGTAGCCGTCGTTGTACTGGAGAGCGAACTCCATCACCGTGCCTTCGCGATCAGCCTCGCCGTAAATGGGCTGCGTGTGCAGCACTTCTTTGTTCTTGTTGAGATGCTTCACGAACTCCGAGATTCCGCCCGTGTAGTGGAATTCACCCGCTTTGTTGGTGCGCTCGTCTTTGAGCGTGATCGTCAGACCTTTGTTGAGAAACGCGAGCTCGCGGAGCCGCTGCGCCAGCGTGTCATAGTGGAATTCGATAGAGTCAAAAATCTGGGCGTCAGGCAGAAACGTGATCTTGGTACCGCGCTTCTCGGTTTTACCCGCGCGCTTCAGCGGGCCTTTCGGCTCGCCGCGCTCATACTCTTGCTCCCAGGTGTAACGCGTGGAGTCCTTGCCGCTTTCGCGCCAGATCTCGAGGTCAAGCCACTCCGCAAGCGCATTCACTACTGAGACGCCCACGCCATGCAGTCCGCCCGACACCTTGTAGCTGTTGGTGTCGAACTTGCCGCCGGCGTGGAGCACGGTCATCACAACTTCAGCCGCCGAACGCCCCTCCTCCTTGTGCATGTCCACTGGAATACCGCGGCCATTGTCCACGACTGTCACTGAGTTGTCAGCGTGAACGGTAACCTGAATTTTGTCGCAGTAACCGGCCAGCGCCTCATCGACGGAGTTATCGACCACCTCCCAGACCAGGTGATGGAGCCCCATCGCGCCCGTCGAGCCGATATACATGGCCGGCCGTTTGCGCACCGCCTCGATGCCGCCCAATACCTTGATGCTGGCGGCGTCATAACTTTCTGCAGGAACGGCAGCTTTTGCTCTCTCGTCACTTGCTTCGCTCACTCGAAATCTTCCCTTCTAGCTTTGGCTCTTCGGAACGTGGAACTTCAGCCCTCGCTTGTGGCGCTCCCGAGATTTGCAGCCTAAGTTACCGGCACAGCCGCTTGAGACGTGCGCTAGTAAGTCTGGAACCTCCCACCCTCTTCGGGGCCGCCCGTCCCTGTACGGAACGGAACCGCATTTGTAAGTTCTTGTTGGTGAATCAATTCCGTACTCTGTTCCACCGCGCGACGGAATGTACAAGCAGTATGTCGTTTCAAGGCCAAATCGCAGTATTGGCGAGCGAATCGCTCACCTTTCAACACATCAATCTTACCACCGTTGAAGGCAGTATGTCCAGACCCTCAACAGCTACTAGGCTAGGGAGCGAGGCGGGTTGGTGTTGTGAGCGCCTTGAGGATGGTTCCCCGGGGCGTCATTTCAAGAGGGCAGCGAATTGATCCACTGAGAGGCCGGCGAGCCGAATCATTTCCGATCCAACTCCCGGTAGAGAGGAACAGAAAGGTTAACGTTCACACCAGACTTTACCGGGGAAACATGACTTCCCTTCTGTCGAGCACGTTGCTATCCGGCCCTCGAAAGCACGAATCACCTCCGAGCCTGATACCACCGGAAGCGATGCCATCAGATGGTCACCTCGAGTGTCCTCGCGTTTGCCGGTAGGGACGCGGTCTGCTTGTCCGCCTCCGTTTCCAGCCAAAGGTGTATAGCCTCTTGGATGTTCTCAATTGCCTCAGCCTCGGTACGCCCCTGACTGACGCAACCGGGCAAGCAGGGACACTCCGCGACAATCCATCCATCTTCGCCCGGTTCCAAAATCACTTTGAAGGTCATTGACTTTGGGCCTCCGTTCTACCCTTCTCATTACAGGAGGTTCGGCAGAATCACGCTGGCCTTCCATGACCCTGCCAACGCTCCATGCCGGCACGCTCGACAGCAATTCCCCACAGACTCACGGCGCGAGGCACGCGGCCTCGGTAGATCCCAGTAAACAACGTAGATCGAGAAGCCACGGAGATAGTTGCTTTGGACTCTTGCCACGAAGGCATTCACGGTATAAGTTCAATCGGGGAGCACAAGCTCCCGGCCAGCGCTCAATAAGACCAGGAGTCGGCCGTGCAAACTCGCGTTCTCGGCACCACCATGCCGGTACTTGAAGTCGAACTTGCTCCCGGGGAGTCGGTCATTTCTGAAGCCGGTGAACTTTCCTGGATGACGAGTTCCATCCAGATGACGACGCACACCCAGTTTGGCGGGGGAGGCGGACTCTTTGGCGTGCTGAGGCGCGTCGCGGGCGGCGGATCGCTCTTCATGACGGAGTATCGGGCTCTTGGAGGCCCCGGAGCGATTTCCTTCGCCACAAAACTGCCGGGGCATATTGTGCCTGTCCAAGTTGGCGCAGGACAGGAATACCTGGTTCACCGGCACGGATTCTTGTGCGCCACGCCGCAAATCCAGATCAGCGTCGCCTTCCGACAGTCATTGGGAGCGGGGATTTTCGGCGGCGACGGCTTCCTGCTGCAGCGCGTCAGCGGAGTGGGTACCGCATGGCTCGATCTTTCGGGGGAGCTCGTCACGAAGGACCTGCAACTAGGCGAGACGTTGCTGGTTCATCCTGGACACGTCGGCGCCTTCCAGGCAAGCGTTTCGTTTCAGATCACGACGGTGCCGGGAATCAAAAACATGATTTTCGGCGGTGACGGAATCTTTCTGGCATCGCTCACCGGGCCGGGCACAGTTTGGTTGCAGACGCTGCCTATTTCCAAACTGGCGCACAAGCTCATGGAGTACATGCCCGCGCAACCTAAAGAAGCCGTGGAGGGAGGCATCGTCGGAGGCATTGTG
>JASHYZ010000387.1 GCA_030042795.1 Terriglobia bacterium
CCGGAACCTTGGCCTGGAGTTGGCTCGAACTCGACACCGTCGTCACTAGAGGGCTACCGTTCCAGTTGACCATGGCACCCGTGGCAAATCCTGTGCCGCTCGCCACCAAAGTAAACGCGCTACCGCCCGGAGCCACGCTGGTAGGTACGAGGGGTTGGTTGAGGAACGGCACGGCGTTGGCCGGCACTCCTGCCGCTACGGTGCCTACGCAAGTGTTTGTAGGAATCGCGAAATCCCCCTGATTCGCACCTGTGATAGTCACGCTGTTGATGCTCAGCGTTGAAGTGCCGCTATTCGTGAGCGTCACAGACTGGGACGGGCTCGTTGTGCCCAACCCCTGAGAGGCGAACGTCAGGCTGGTGGGCGAGAGAGACACAGCGGGTCCGGTGGTGGTGGTGCCCGTTCCGGTCAACGGCACGGTTTGCGGGCTGTTCGCCGCGCTGTCAGCAATGCTCACTAAAGCCGTAAGGGTACCCGAGGTTTGAGGGGTAAAGGTGACGTTGAAGGTGCAACTGGTGTTCGGCGCCAGACTTGATCCGCAGGTATTTGCGGAGATCCCGAAGTCGGCCGCGTCTGCCCCCGTCACCGTGATGCTGCTGATGCTGAGCGTCGAGGATTCATTGTTCGTCATCGTCACGGTCTGCGGGGAGCTGGGGACCCCGATCGTCTCGCTGGCAAACGTCAGACTAGAGGGGGAAAGCGGCACCGCCAGGAACCAAGGCGCTGCGGTGGGATCTGTCTTCAATTGGTTCAACAGGAACTCATTAATCTTGTTCTCTCCGCCTTGCTGCCCCCCTACAGCGCCTGACCCCGGAAGGGCAGGATGGGTGCCGTCGGACTGCAAGTCATAGCAGCTCCAGGTGGTGCCGTCCTGGCGGGCCAGCAAGCCGTTGGCCCAGTAGTAAGGTCCCCACTCGATCCAGGGCGCCAGCACCTGGCCTTGCGAGGAATCGTAGTTGAGGCAGTTGCCCGACTGTCCGCTGATGGAGCATGTGCCGTTGATCTGGTCCTGAATCGCCCACTTATCGGCCCACGATGTATCGTAGGCCTGCGGCTCCGGATTCGGCCCGGTCGGCGTGAGGTTATTGGAGTACCCGGTGTAGTTGAGGCCTCCAAAGTAGGCTACTTTCAAGTTGGGGAAATTCGTGTAAAGCTGCTGGGCGATGGCTTCGAGCTCGCCCTGGAGCTGGGTGGAGTCCGCGGGGAAGCAAGTCGGCGGACAAGTGATCGAGTCGATGGAGTTCACCCAGGCCGCCACAATCTGATTCTGGGTGACGCCGTTGACGCCCGCGAACGGCAGGATGTAATTCAGGATGACAGGCCAATACGTGCTGTTGGGCGCGGAGAGCAGCTCGGCTGTTTCATTCGGATTCGCGCCGTTGACGAACGCCACGTGGCTATTCACTGCCGGGTCGGCCCCTCCTTCGATAATCAGTTGCTCAAAAGCGTCAAAGGTGGTAGACGGGCCGATCGATATCAGTCCCAATACTCCGTTGGTCGGGTCGGGATTGCCGTTGGCGTCCAAAGGCACAATGCTCTGCCCAATTCCTGGGCCTGCTGACCCGTGGGCGGACGTATCAACGTTCGCTCCGTTGGGGTAGAGGCCGCCCTCCTCGGGCGTGGTAGCTCCGCTCGGGAAATAAGTCCCGGTTCCGAGGTCGTTAAGGGGCACAAGCGGGCTCGAGCTACCCGCTACATTCCAAGATATATTGCCGCAGTTCGCTCCAGTGGTTGCGTTGACAGGCAAGGCCAAGGTGGCGGTCGCTTGCAGAGGAGTCGGAGTGCTCGAGTCCTGCACTTGAACCTGTAACGTATAGCTTTGGACAGCGGCAGACGACGAGACCGTGCCGCTGATGATGCCCGTCGACGGGTCAAGGGAAAGTCCTGTGACCGATCCCGAGGTGATTTGCCAATTCGTGTAAGGCGGTGTGCCCCCCGTCGCCTGCAAAGTGGCCTGGTAGGCGGCGCCTTGGATCGCAGAGGGCAAGTTGGGGTACGTGGTGATGGCCAGACCCGACGGCGCCACACCAATTCCCGAAAGGGTCACCCCACTCGCCGGAATGATGTCATATTCGACGGTTAGGAAGCCGGTGCTCGACCCTATTCCTACGCCCGGTCCCAGCAGCGAGGGAGAATAACTAACCGTGAGATTCAGCGATTGCCCGGGATTCAGTTGTTGTTCGGGACCAGTGAAACCCGTGACCGAGAACGGCGGATAGGAATAAACCGCCGTCACGTTGTAGGGCTGGCTTCCGCTAGCGCTCGTATTGGTGACAGTTACTTGCTGCGTGGCCGTCGCACCCAACGCGACGTCCCCAAAACTGATGCTGGTGGCGCTAAGCGAGGCAGTGAGACCCGCGTTTGAGACCGCGGTACCCGTCAGCGTTGCCGTTGCCGTCGACGGCGTCGTGCACGTGGTGGAGCCTAAGCAGTAATTGACCGTGAGCATGCCGCTGATAGGCCCGGCAGCGGTCGGTCTGACGGCAATTGACCAACGGGTGGTGCTGCCCTGGGAAGGGTGGGGCGGGATGGTCTGCGGGAATTCGCCCTCTCGCAATCCAAAAATGCATCCGGGGGCCGCGAAGGCGCAGGTTACGCCGTTCGCGCTGAAGGTGAAACCAGTAATGGTCGCTGCCTGGGTTTGACTGTTGTTGGTGAGTTGCAACCCCTGCTTCGTCTCCAAGCCAACCCCGACGCTATTGCCGAAATTAATCGTAGATGGGCTGACCACGACCTGGGCTGAAGCCGTTGCCGCTCCG
>JASHYZ010000388.1 GCA_030042795.1 Terriglobia bacterium
GTGGTACGTTGACGTTGATCATCCCACGCCCGTCAAAGTTGACACCGACCGCTTTGACTCTCCCTTGCATGAATTTGACGTGGTTTGGTCTCCTGACAGCCAGTGGCTTGCCTACACTAAGCAACTGCCCAACATGTTGCGCGCGGCCTTCGTTTATTCGCTTCAAAGTCGACAGGCCACTCAGGTGACCGACGGAATGAGCGACGTGCTCTACCCCAACTTCGACAAGAGCGGCAAGTACCTCTACTTTACGGCCAGTACGAACGTCGGTCTCACCACGGGCTGGCTTGACATGACCAGCGAGGCTCATCCGGTGACGCGCAGCGTCTACGTGACAGTGCTCCGGAAAGACTTGCCTTCGCCGATCGCCCCCGAGAGCGACGACGAGAAAGGTGAAGAGGCGAAGAAATCCGATTCCGGCTCTGGCGAAGCGAACACCGATCAGTCCGAGTCCGCCGAAAAAGCCGGCCAAACAAACGAGGGCAAGGACAAAACGTCCGCAAAGAAACCCGAACCGGTTAAGGTCACCATCGATTTCGAGAACATCGGCCAGCGCATTCTAGCCTTGCCCATTCCAGCCGCGAACTACCAGGGAATGTCCACCGGCAAGGAAGGCATTCTCTACCTCGTCGAAGCACCGCCGGTCCGCCCGGATGGAGAAGATGGTCCGCCTTCTTTCACCCTGCAGCGTTTCGATTTGAAAACTCGCAAGACCGAGAAGATCCTGGATGGTGTCAGTGCCTTTACCCTCTCGTTTGACGGCGAGAAGATGCTCTTTTCGCAGCAGAAGAAATGGTTCATCACCGCTGCCGATAAGGCTCCCAAGCCCGGCGACGGACTGTTGAAGACCGACGATATGGAGGTTCGCGTCGACCCTCCGGCCGAATGGTGCCAAATGTATCAGGAAGTCTGGCGGATTGAGCGCGACTTCTTTTATGATCCGCACTTCCACGGCCTGAACCTCGACGAGGCCAAGAAGACGTTTGAGCCGTATCTGGACCGCGTTCAGAGCCGCCAGGATCTGAATTACCTCTTCGAAGAAATGCTGAGCTATATGTCGGTTGGCCACATGTTTGTAAGAGGCGGAGCCGAACCCCAGGTCCCCAAAGTGGAGGTCGGACTTCTGGGCGCGGACTACAAGATTGAGAACGGCCGCTATCGTTTTTCGCGTATTTACGGCGGCGAGAACTGGAATCCGCAACTGCACGCGCCGCTCACGGAACCGGGCGTCAACGTCCAATCCGGCGAGTACCTGCTGGCGGTGAACGGACGGGACCTCCACGCTCCGGATAACATTTTCAGCTTCTTCGAGGAAACCGCGGGCAAGCAGACCGTGATCCGCGTGGGCCCGAATGCAGACGGAACCGGCTCGCGCGAGGTGACGGTAGTGCCGATCCCCGATGAAACTGGGCTTCGCCACCTCGACTGGATTGAGGCCAATCGCCATAAGGTGGATGAATTGAGCGGCGGCAAACTGGCCTACGTCTATCTGCCTGATACGGCGGGCGGCGGCTTCACCAACTTCAACCGCTATTATTTTTCTCAGGTCAACAAGGAAGGCGCTGTGATTGATGAGCGTTACAACCACGGCGGCCAGCTTGCCGACTACATCATCGATTATCTTCGTCGTCCGGCAATGAGCCGCGTCGAGACGCGCGAAGGCGAGTCTTACACGGAGCCGACTGAGTCGATCTTCGGACCGAAGGTGATGATCATCAACCAGTTCGCGGGTTCGGGCGGCGACGCGCTTCCATGGTATTTTCACCGGGCGGGCATCGGACCGCTCATCGGCCACAAAACATGGGGTGGATTGGTGGGTATCGGCGGCTACCCTGTCCTGATGGACGGCGGGCGTGTGACGGCGCCGCGCTGGGCGATCTACGGGCTCGACGGACATTGGGACGTTGAAAATCATGGCATCGTGCCAGACGTCGAGGTAGAGATGGACCCGAAGCTCGTGCGTGAAGGGCATGACCCGCAGTTGGAAAAGGCCGTCGAGGTTGCGCTTGAGCTGCTGAAAAAGAATCCGCCGGCCAAGTACGAGGTGCCATCCTATCCGGACTATCATCCGCATCTGCCGTCGGGGGAATAGGCGGCAGGCCGCCGGGTGGCATAACGCTCTACTTGGCCCCAAGTGCTTCGAGCACTTGGTGAATGTGTCCGTCCACCTTCACCCTTGGAAACGCGTGCGTAATCTTGCCGTCGGCGCCAATGATGTACGTCGTGCGCACAATGCCCATGGATTTCTTGCCGTACATGTTCTTCTCCTGCCAGACGCCGTAAGCTTCGAGAGTCTCGTGCGACGGATCGGAGAGTAATGGGAAGTTCAGCCCGTATTTGTCGCGGAATTTCTGCAGTGCTTCGGGCGGATCGGCGCTGACGCCCGCCACGCTGGTCTTCGCTTTTCCCAGCTCCTTCAAGGCATCCCGAAACTGGTTGGCCTCGCTGGTGCAGCCCGGCGTGTCGGCCTTCGGATAAAAATAGAGCACCAGGTTTTGCCCACGAAAATCCTTCAGATTCACCTTTTTCCCCGAATCGGAAACCAGCGAGAAATCGGGTGCTTTGTCGCCAACATTCAACATTTGGTAGGTCCTCCTCCATCAATGCTTGTGCCCAACTGACCTTGAGGCGTGAAGCGAAAAACATTCTAAGAGCCCAGTTCGCGTTTCAACACTTCCTGCACCACCTGCGGATTCGCCTGCCCGCGCGTAGCCTTCATCACTTGGCCCACAAACCAACCTAGCGTCGCCGTCTTGCCACTGCGATATTGCTCCACCTGCTTGGGATTTCCCGCCATAATTTCGCGAGCGGCTGTGGCGATCTTTTCCGGGTCGTTGACCTGTTCCAAGCCCTTTTCGGCGATCACCGCGCCTGCCTTTTTGCCGGTCAACACCATTTCTTCGAGGACGTCTTTCGCGATCTTGCCTGTGATCGCACCCTTGGCCACCAGACCGACGAGCTCGGCAAGGTTTTCCGCCGAAACCGGACCATCCACGAGAGGTCTTTGAAGCTTTTCAAGCAGATAGGTCAAATCGTTCAGCACCCAATTGGCAGAGAGCTTGGGCTCTTTGGAGATTCGCGTCACCTCTTCAAAGTAATCGGCCATGGCCCGCGACGCGATCAGCAACTCCACGTCTTGCAAGGGCAGGCCGTACTGGCGCAGGAACCGGTCCTCTTTCGCCTGCGGCAACTCCGGCAACGTGGACCGCACCTCTTCCAGCCGTTGCTTTGAAATCACCAGCGGCGGCAGATCGGGCTCCGGGAAATACCGGTAGTCATGAGCGAACTCTTTGCTCCGCATGCCGTAGGTGCGCTGCTCGCGGCTGTCCCAAAGGCGCGTCTCCTGCGTGATTTCGCCGCCGCCCGCAACGATCTCGATCTGCCGCTCAATCTCATAGGCGAGTGCCTTCTGAATAAAGCGGAAAGAATTTACGTTCTTCACTTCCGTTTTCGTACCGAATTGTTCGGCGCCCCGCAGACGCACGCTCACGTTGGCGTCGCAGCGCAGGCTGCCTTCTTCCATGTTGCAGTCCGAAACCTCTAGATACAGCATCGTGGTTTTGAGCCGCGAGAGATAGGCGTAGGCCTCTTCCGGCGAGCGCAAATCCGGCTCGCTCACGATCTCAATCAGCGGCACCCCAGACCGGTTCAGGTCGATGTAAGACGTGCTGTCAGAGTCTGAGAACCCTTCA
>JASHYZ010000389.1 GCA_030042795.1 Terriglobia bacterium
AACGCACTAAGCCGGGTGCAGCGTACAAGGGCACGGCTTCAGCGGTGCCGCCCGGCAACAGCACTTCTTGGTGTTCCATCATCGTACCTACATAAGAACAGGCAATAGCCAAAGCCAAGAGGCAGACATTGCCTTGCCTCTTACCTATTGGTTCCTGGCTGCTTTCGCGGAACGGTCTACTCATAGCGGTGAACGGCGAGTTGCTGGTGGCAGCGGGAGCAGCGATATCCCTGATGAAACATCCACGCGTGATCGCAGCGGCGGCAGGGCTTCAGTAAGGTGAGGATCCAGCCGGCAACCAGAACAGCCATAGCGATCGCAACTGCGATTGCAATTGGAATTATGAGTATCATTCCCTAAGCCGCTGTGCCGCGTCACGCGGAGCAACAATCCCTTACGGCCCTCGGCTCCCAGCCTGGACGTTAGCATACTCCATTTTCCTGTTCGAGTTGCCAAATAAGGTAACCCTCACCCGGTGCGAAGCGGCGTCGGTTCCAGGTTAGAAAAGCCTCTCTTGGTCTTCGGATTAGCCTAGTGTCCCGTAACCGACGTTCAGATCAGCTCCGAAGGAGCGACATAAGTTAAGCCCACGGCGTCGGAAGGTACGGAAGAATGCAGGGTCTCACGCAAAGGCGCAGAGCCGCAAAGGGCCGCAAGTAAACCAAGGGAGTTGCACTTTGCGTTTCTTTGCGCCTTGGCGTCTTTGCGTGAGGTTGTTGATTCTTTCACAGCTTTTCGCGCCCTGGGCTAGGATATTTCGCTACTGCTAGCCTAGCAGGTTGTTGAAAAACATTTCGGAACCGTGTCATTCCGAGCAAAGCGAGGAATCTCGCTCTGAAACTAAAGGAGCTACGAGATTCCTCGTCGCCGGCGGCTCCTCGGAATGACAGTCGGGGCGGGTTTTTCAACAACCTGCTGGGGCTTGGAATTGCCTGAATCTTGGCAGTCAATCAACGAACTTCAGCTACGGCACAGTAACCTCGCCGCCTGCGCTGGCCACTGGCTGGAGCTGCCACTTCATGTTGGCGGTGCGTTTTGCCGATGAGGTTCTTTGGTACCGGTACTAAGGTACCGGAGGCGCACAGAGCCGGATCACACGGCCCGATCCCCTGCTATGAGGTGACGAAAATGAGGCTTCGCAGCGCGGTATTTGCACTCGCATTTGTGTTAGTGCCAGCAGCCTTGGGCTGGGCCCAGGCTGATGTTAATGAGTCACTAGAAACCGTTCAACTGTACGTCAACACACAAACGGGGTCAGACACGAACCCCGGCACGTCAGCGAAGCCGCTCAAGACCATCGGCGCCGCAGCCAGCATGGCCGAGACAAATAACCGCAAAAATGTGGGCACGCGCGTGATTGTCCTTCCGGGAACCTACCGCGAGACCGTCACCTTGCAGGCGACCGGCCAAGACACGACCACGCCGGAGACTTTCGAAGCGCAGACCAATGGGACTGTGATTGTTTCCGGCGGCGACATCTGGACCGGATGGCAGGTCAGCCCCAGCAATTCCAAGGTGTTCGTCCACGCGTGGCCGTACCAATGGGGCCTGTGCCCGGCAGCGCCGTCCGGGCCGACGGAACAGGCGATTGTGCGCCGGCGCGAAATGATCTTTGTGAACGGGCAGCCCCTCACGCAGGTGCTGGCCTCAAGCCAGTTGCAGCCCGGAACGTTCTTTGTGGATGAAACCCACGCTCAGGTTTCCATTGCGCCGGCCGTCGGCACTAATTTGAATGCGGCCACTGTTGAGGTATCGGTAAGGCAGAACCTCTTCTTGATTCAAAATAAGAGCGACGTGGTGTTACGCGGCCTGACTTTCGAACACTCTGATTCCTGTCGCTGGAACGCCGCCGCCGTGTCAATCGCGGCTGACCAGCAGAAGGGCAGCAACGTTCTGGTGGATACGGACAATTTTCTTTGGAACAACGGACAAGGCCTGAACATTAGCGGGGTGAACGACGTGACGGTGGTCAACTCCGTCGCCCGACACAATGGGGAGGCGGGTTTTGGCGGCTACAAGCTGGTCAACAGCCTCTGGCAGTCGGACGATGCCTCCTATAACAACTGGCGGGGTGCGCAGGGAGCCTACTACAACTGGAACGCGTCCGGCGCCCATTTTATGCACATGCGCAACCAGACCGTGAACGGGCTGACGGCAGCCTACAACACAACCCACGCCATCCACTGGGACACTGACAACGCTGACATTACCGCCAGCGGCGTAGTAGCCTCCAGCAACCTCCTGATGGGCGCGTTTGTCGAGGCTGACGAAGGGCCCGTGTTGATCTCGAATAGCGACATCTGCGGCGCGCAGCTCAGTACGTCCTCCAACATCGGCGTGGGAGTGAAGGACTCCACCCACTTGACCCTTTCCGGAAACACGCTGACGAACAGCGGCGGCGGGCAGATTGTCATCACCGGCCCCGGCGGCGGTGAGCCAGTTACAAACTGGCAAACGGACGAAACCACGCAAATGTTTACCGAGAATCTGACCCTCACCAACAACGTGATTGAGGGCGGATCCGGCGGCGCCTTTAATGACGGCTATCTTTCGGGCACAGATTGGACGAACCTCACCTCCACGTTAGTTTCGGATTACAACACCTGGAACCCAGGCAGTGCGGCGTTCGTTGTCCCTGAGCCGCAACACGGGACCCGACTGAACCTGGCCGGCTGGCAGTCGCTGACAGGCCAGGACAAGCACTCTGCTGCTCCGGCAACAGTGCCGCCCGTGCCAGCATCCTGCCAGATTACGCCGGATTCGGCTGATTTCTGGCTGATCCTCAACGAAGCATCAAATTCCGTCAACCCGGGGCAATCGACATCGTTCGGAGCCGAAGTGGTGGCAGCGGGCTTCAACGGAACC
>JASHYZ010000390.1 GCA_030042795.1 Terriglobia bacterium
AGTAAACCCCAGTTACGATAACCGCCATCACCACGACACAGGTCAACGCCAACATCCATCGTTTTGCAGCCGGAGAGATGACCGGCGTGGCCGTCTTTCGTCGCGGACGCTCCAAGTCAGCTTTCATCTCGACCGCGCTTTGATACCGCAGGGTCCGGTCCCTCTGAAGGGCCTTGGAAATCACATCGCGGATCGCGCCCGCGATAGCGGTTTCGGCCTCTCCCGCTGCAGCCAACTCCTTCTGCCCGGCGGGACTTTCCCACGCTTCCGCCAGCTCATACAGCACCAGGCCAAAGCTGAACACGTCGGAGCGCGCATCCAGCTCCTTGCTGCGAGCCTGCTCGGGAGACATATAGGCAAAAGTCCCCACGGCAGCGCCGCGCGCGGTAAGCGGGTCAGGGTCACCGCTTGACCCATCTGCCGCCGCTGACGGCAGCTTGGCGAGGCCGAAATCCAGGATCTTCACCTGGCCCTGCGTGGTGACAAAAATGTTGGCCGGCTTGATGTCGCGGTGGATGACGCCCTTCGCGTGTGCCGCGATAAGGCCGTCGGCGATCTGCAGGGCCAAATTCACAACCTCGCTCGGCTTTAAGGGCGGGCGCTGCTCGTCGGCAAGACGGGTCTTCAACGTCTCGCCCTCCAGGTATTCCATGACGATGAAGGGCTGGCCATCGCTCTCGCCGATATCGTGAACCGTGCAGATGTTTGGGTGGTTTAGAGCTGAAGCAGCCCGAGCTTCGCGCCGGAAGCGCTCGAGCGCCCTGGTGTGGGGTGACTGGCCCGCAGGCGTGTCGTCTTCCTGAGCGATGCCGGCCACCACATCGGGCGGCAGGAACTTTAAGGCCACCAGCCGCCCCAGCCGGGTGTCCTCAGCCTTGTACACCACCCCCATTCCGCCCCGGCCCACGAGCTCCAGCACGCGATAGTGAAGCGCTAACTGACCGGTTAACTCGGCGGCGAACTCTTGGCTGGGGTGGCTAAACATAGAGATATTGACAGTATACATAATTAGGAAGCGGTTTACTCGGCTCACTCCCAAACCATAAGGTTGGCAAGATTAGCAGGTTGTTGAAAACCCGTCCCGACTGTCATTCCGAGGAGCCCAAGGCGACGAGGAATCTCGTAGTTCCTTTAGCGAGCGTAGGCTTTTGTGCTTCTGCAATGGATTCCCGCCTTCGCGGGAATGACGGCGTTCGAGGCGTTCATAATGACACCAGCACCAGATTCGAAAAGCTCTTGACAGGTCTGGAATCGCTGTGATTGAATCCTGTCCGGAAGACGGCAGGAAAGCCAAGATCAACGCTCAATTTGGGGGTGCGGGATGGCATGGGGCCGGCATGGCGTTGTCATTTCGACAAGACCGAATTTCGCCCGGTTGGCGGCGTTTGGAACTTGGGTTCCGGCGTCGGGCGCGTTGCTTCTTTCATTGCTAATCTCGGGCGTTGCTTACGCCCAGGTGCAAACCGGCACTCCGCCTTTCGGCAGCTTCAGCGGTGGATCGTTTGACACGGTCAACAATGCGAATCTCGACGTTCATTTTGCCATCCCCATCGTGAACAAGGCCGGTCGGGGCCTGCCGTTCTATTACGTGCTGACCTACGACAGCTCCATCTGGGGTCCAGGCTCCGTCAACGGCAATCCAAGCTGGGTGCCTGGAAACTGGGGCTGGGGAGGAGTTAACGATGCCATCGTCGGCTACGTCACCTATACCACCCAAGTCGTGACCGGGAACAACTGCTTTTACAATGACAGATACTATCCCTGGAGTTACACCGAATATATCGATTGGGCCTATTACGACGCCAACGGAACCAGCCACTCCTTCAGTCTTACTGTGGCTACACAACTACAGGGGAGCTCTCCGCCCGAGGGGTGGGGTGAGTGCGCCGGCGGCGCTCCCACTACGCCGCCGGAGTCAGGGACGTCCGGCGCCGTGGATGGGTCCGGGTATGCTTTGACGGGGTCGGTCGGAGTTCCGACGGCGACGATCATTGATCCTTCAGGAAACACAATCGTACCTCCGGCATTGGTGTGGGGGGCCAATGGTACGCTTAGCGGTGTCCCCAACGGCACATACTCGGTGACCGACCCCAATGGTAACGAGATATGCGCGACCACCTCCGGGACAAGCACCACTTTCATCGACACAATAGGTATGACCAATCCCCAGAACTGCACCGGCACCGCCGCCTTGACGGTTTCGGGCACGCCGCCAGGCGACGTCACGTACACGTATCCGGGTCCTTCGGGAAACGTGAGCATAACGGCGGAGTACATCAGCAAGGCGGTGAACACGAGCTTCGGTTGCGGGCTGGCCGAATTCAGCGGCACCGCGTACTTGGTGAGTGAGATCGAGTTTCCTGACGGCACCAACTACAACTTTGGCTATGATAGCTTCGGGCGTCTAAACTCGGTGACGCTGCGCACGGGCGGCACCATCAGCTACGAATACAGTGGCGGAAACGACGGAATGTACTGCCCAAGTAGCGGCACCGGCGACGGCACTATTGCCACCCTCACCCGCACCACACCGGATAGCACCACGCCCTGGACTTACACGCACAGCGAGAACGGTACGCAGTGGACCACCACCCTGCAGGACCCCTTATCGAACACTTCCACTTACACGTTTCAGGATTTCAACAGTCAAGGACCTTACGAGACGGAGCGCACCAACAGCTTAGAGACCGTCTACACCTGCTATAACGGCGATACCAGCAGCACGTGCACCGGTTCGTTCTCCTTGCCGATCACCGAACTCCAACGGACCAACACACTGGGCGGCGTAACCTCGAGGACCATCTCTTACTTCAACAGCTACGGACTACCAACCGAGACCGAAGAATATGGCTATGGCACCCCCCCCAGCCCGCCGAGTACGGCTTACCGAACGACCGAGCTAAGTTACTGCCCCAACTCCACGTATTGCTCGGCCAGCACCACCCCGCCCAACCGCGTCTACCAGACGCAAGTTTATCTCGGCGGGACGACGCTCTCGGCCCAGGCGAATTACAGCTACGACGGGCATGGCAACCTGCTGACCGAGACGCACACCAACACGGGCGGCAGCCCGTCCTCGATTAGCCGAAGCTTCACCTACAACTCGAACGGGACGCTCGCCACCGCCAAGGACTTCAACGGCAATCAGACGAGTTACACCTACACCGGTACGGACAACTGCAGCGAGAGCTTTCCCACCAGCATCGCGACGCCAATCATTCCAGCAACAACGCTGGAGTGGAACTGTAACAACGGGCAGGTGTCGTCCGCGACGGACCCCAACAGCCAGACGACAACATACTCCTACGACGAGATGAGCCGCCTGAGCGAGGTGAACTACCCCGACGGCGGATGGGCGGAGAACGTTTACACGGGAGCGAGCCAAGTAGACACCTATACGGGCGTGGGCTCTTCAACCGTTACCACAAACTGCCCTGCGGTGAACAGCAGCGCCGCCTGCAGGCATGACCAAGTCACACTCGATGGGCTGGGGCGGCCCTCGA
>JASHYZ010000037.1 GCA_030042795.1 Terriglobia bacterium
GCAGCTTGAGCAACGCGGAATCGTAGCGGCTCGCGGGGCTGGGGATAGCTTCGAGCTGCTTGTGCAGTGCGCCGAACTCGCTCAGCAGGGCAACATATTCGCCGGAGTTGCGACTCCAAGCCACTTCCTGGGCTACCGGAACGCTGGTGAGGCTGGCCGCGGTCGATAGTTGCTCGCCCGGACGGAGCAGGTGTACCTTCCGCCCCTGGGCGACCCGCACTTGCCCGCGAATGACGGACACCCGTGAGCCCTTCACTCCTGCATCGATGGCGAAGATGGTGCCTTTCACCGACACCAGGCAGTCACGCGTGGCCACGTCCAAGCGGCCGTGGCCTTGATCGGCTGCATGAACGATGATATTGCCCCGCTCCAGATGAATAGTGGTTCCGCGCCAGCCGCGAGAGAGCCACAGGTCGGCACGCTGATTCATCTCGACAGAGGTGCCATCTACAAGACGAACAACCGCTGAAGAATCTCTCGCCGTGCGAATTTCCTGGTTTCCGGTAATTTGTTGCCCGTCGGTGAGCGCCGCAGTGCCGCGATCCGATATCTCATCCACACGGCCGTCCGTCGATTGAAGCACGGCTTCGGCCTGGCCGCGGTAGAACAACCTCTCCGGACCGAGCAGGCCTATAGCCAGACCCAACAACAGCACGGCGGCCAATGCCCAGACCATCCGCCACTGCTTCGCCCGCCCGGTGCTTTCCGGAATGCGCAGTGGAATCACCTTTGGTGGCCGCTCGCCCGTTCGCGCAGCTTCGAGGGCATGACGGCAAGCCACGCACTCCACCAAGTGATCCTGAAGCAGCAAACGCCGGGATTCGGGCAACGCATGCGCGAGATAGTCAGGCATCAGCACCTGAAAGTCGCGGCAGCCGCGGATTTGATGCGCAGCCGCTTGTTTAGCTCCTTCGGAACGCACAAGCAGCACGGGCGGCTGGGATTCCGCCACTCGCGCCCAGACACGGCCAGCGGCCTGCTCCACCACTCGCTCATCGACAACCTCTTCGCAAATCGCCGTGACGATCTCATTCAGTGTTTGCTCACCGAATTTGTTTTTCGCGCTCATGACTTCCTCTCGCAGTCTTCTCCCACGCCTTTGCTTTCGCTGTCTCCTCGGTAGCTTCGAATTTCTTGTTGCAGCCGCTGCCGCGCACGGTACACGGTGACCGCAACCCACACCTGGGAGGCGCCTAACATCTTGGCGATTTCCCGGTTGCTATGTCCCTCGAGGAAGCGCAATGCAAATACCTCCGCCGCTCCCGGACTTAGACAGGCCAAGGCACGCCGCAGACACTCCCGAAGCTCGGTGCGGCCGGCCGGTGCCGGATCTTTCTGCGGCAGATCGGTGACCGTATCTTCCGCGCGGCGCGAGCGCACCACGTCCAGTGCAGCGTTGACTGCGGCCCGTCGCAAATAGTGCTCGGGGCTTTCGAGCGGCGGCGCCGAGGAATCCCGACCGGCAAGGCGCAGGAATACTGTCTGAAGCACATCCTCGGCATCGCCGGTGTTGCCTGTTATACGGTAGGCGGTGCGGAACACGAGTCGGTGATGGTCGCGAAAGAGCTGCTCGAGATCTCCGGGTTCACCGGCCGGGGTCGGAATCGCCGCCTCCATAGGGATTTCAAAAGTCGCCGTCGCCGCGTGCAAGCCTCGCCTCCCGTTCGCTACTGGTGGGCCGTCACACTTAGGACGACAGGCTGGCACGATTATTACAGCGGCCGGTGATTTTTTCGAGTTAGGGCTTTTGCGAGTTGACGGAGCGGAATGCGAAAAAATCTGAAAAGGTGGCTTATTTCGCCGTAACTAACTGTTCTAAAGCGACTTACAAAGTTGAGTTCGTACCCCTCGAAAGTTTCTGATTTTGGCCCGTTTTTAAGGGTTAAACGATTCTTGTTATGAGACTTAGATGTGATGAGTTCGTTTTCACCCTCGTCGCGCTTCTCAATGGCATTGCCCGAACATGCTCAATAACCCCTGAGACCGCGGCTACCCATAATTTATAGCACGTTATAACCGCTGTAGCAATAGATTATTGTTCTACGATTGTGGCAGTCAAGCCTCAAAAGCCGCCTTTCGCGCCGCACAGCGACGCAGCTCAAGCCGCACGCGACGCCGGGGGTGTGACGCGCGATGACTGGTGGTTAAGGGATGAGGCGCGCATGTGGTTCTCGGAGTCTGCTATTCAAAATTGACCGGAGCGGCTGGCAGGGCTTGATGAGGGCGAATCGATTAGGTCTGCGGTTTGGGTTCACGCTTGGGAATTAACACATTTCCGAGAGCCAATAGGGGACCGAACTGCGCCGACCAAAGAGATCGAGGAGCCGGATACTCAGCGCCCAGACCTGTGGCGGGAAACTCTTCCTTGTCAGGGTGGTAGTAGGTGCCAAACACAATGTCAAAGATAGGCAACGCATCGGCGAAGTTCTTGTTGTGATGCTGAGGGTCGATCGAGTGATGAATGCGATGCACCTGCGGCGTCACCAGAATCCGGTTGAGCCAGGGCAGCCGCACCCGGATGGCCGAGTGGTAGAACAATGACATGGCCGTCAGGAACAAATTGGAATAGAGCGCGGCCTTTCCGGCCTCCGAGAAATCCAGGTCCACAATCATGCCAAGCGTAAACACAGAAAAGAACGCGCGCCAGGCATCCTGCAAAAAGTGATCACGCGCCCACGTGGAGGTATTCATGAGCTCATCGCTGTGGTGGAGCTTATGAAACGCCCACAACGCCGGCACACGATGTTCAACCCGATGCGACCAGTAAAACCAGAAATCGTGCATAAAGAGGGGCACAAAGATCATCGCCAGCACTTCCAGCGCAGGCCCGGCGTAGGGAACCGCTCCGATGTTACGGAACGAAAAGGAAACGGGTTTCCACGGCAGCCACTGGCGCAGATGCGCGCTCCACAGGCCCGCCGCGATGCCGAGTGGTAGGGCGAGGTAAGCGGTGGAAATGCTGATCAACGTGTTCATGGTGTAGTCCTGCCACCGCGGCGCTTTGCAAACCGGCCAGAGTTGTTCGGCGATAATGAACGGAATCAGCGGAGGAATAGACCACAACAGCAGAGTTGGAAGCATTCCCTTCATTGAGCTCAGCAGGATGTGCACAAAACTCATGGTACGGTCCCCGAGTGCCATGTCGCGCAAGTTCGCAGCATAATTGAGCTCCGAAGGAGCGGTATAAGTTACCCCACGGCATCAGCCGTGGGGTTAGAACGCACCCTCCCTCTCCTCTTCCCCTCTCCCGCCCGCCCTGCGGCCCAGAGCCTCCGGGCGGCGGGCCGGCGGGGGAGAGGGGTGCCGAAGGCGGGGTGAGGGTATTCCAACCACGGGCTCGATCCCTGGGCTAAAATATATCGCCCCTTCGGGGCTTTCGAAGGAGCATTTCTGCCTCAGTGCAATTTATCAACGAACTTCAGTGACAGTAACTACTCGCGGTGCGCGTCGAGGCCAACCGCTAAGCCGATAGCAGATTGCGGAGCACGAAAAACACGTTAGCGGGCCGCTCCGCGAGACGCCGCATATACCATGGAAACCAGAAGCTGCCGTAGGCAATCAAGACGATGGACTTCCAACCTTCGCGCGCGAGCCTCTGCTGCTCTTCGCGCTGGATGCCATACAGCATCTGAAACTCGAAGCTCGACTTGCCGAGGTTTTCCGATTCCGCGTAGCCAATAATGCGCCGGATCAGCTTCACATCATGAGTGGCAAAAGCAGCGCGGACGCCGCGCGACCGCGCCTGGTGACTGAGCAATTGCTGCACCAGCGTGAAGTAATTTTCATCCACATCGGCCTTGCGCGGGAATGCAACCGCGGAGGACTCCTGATAGGCTCCTTTCACCAGCCGGACTGCGGAACCCATGGCGATCAGGCTCTCGAGGTCCTTCGCCGTGCGGTACAGGTAAGCCTGCACGCAGATCCCCGTATTCGCGTACTGACTGCGCGCGCGCCGGAAAAGGTCGAGCGTGACGTCAACGTAGTTGCTAGCCTCCATGTCAATCCAAACTACGCTGGCGGCGTCGGCGTGCTGGATGATTCGGAGCAGATTCTCGAAGGCCAAGTCGGCGCTGAGGTCGAGACCGAGCTGCGTCAGCTTAACTGAGACTTCGCCCGCCAAGCCCAGCTCGCGGATACGATCCAGCAACCCGAGGTAGTGCTCGGCAACTTCGTTCGCCTCCGCCCGGTCGGTAATGTTCTCACCGAGGCGGGTAAAGACACACCCGATGGACACCTTCTGCAGTTGCTGCGCCGCAGACAGCGCCTCCTGCGCCGTCTCACCCGGCATGAACCGCGACACCGCACGGCGCACAAAGCCATAGCGAGTGGCGCGCTCGCGCATCCACTTACTTTGCGAGCACGCCAGGAAGAAGCTGCGCATGATTGACATCGATTGCCTCTGTGACCGGGCAGGCTTGCGCCGCGAGTACTGCGGGCAAAACCTGACCTCTGACCCGTCCCGAAACCTCCTCGTCCGAAGCCGCAGGATCAGATTGGCGCGCCGGGGCCCTCGCTTACGGCCTCAGGCTATTCCAGCGGCCGCTGCCGGAGCCCGTGCCAGCGGAGGCCTGCGCAAGGTATCCTCGATAGTATCCAAATCCAGCTTCAGGGTACAACCGCCCAGCGCTGAGCATGGGTTATCCACGTACCCATCCCTCCCACGATGTTCACGATTGTCTTCACCCCTCCGGCCGTGATAAGACTTGGCGCTGGTAAGACGGCCAAGACGATATCCTGGGGTG
>JASHYZ010000391.1 GCA_030042795.1 Terriglobia bacterium
AAATCTCATTGATCTCGGCTTCGCTCAAGGTCACGGGGAGAATCCCGTTCTTGAAGCAATTGTTGTAGAAGATATCCGCAAAGCTCGGCGCGAGAAGCGCGCGAAATCCGTAATCGAGCAGTGCCCAGGGAGCGTGCTCGCGGCTCGACCCGCAGCCGAAGTTCGTGCGCGCCACGAGGATCGAAGCGCCCCGGTACCGAGGACGGTTCAACACAAACTCAGGGTTTGGCTTCTCACCCGCCAGGTAGCGCCAGTCGTAGAACAGCGTGCGGCCAAAGCCCTCGCGCGTGAGCGCCTTGAGAAACTGCTTGGGCACGATCTGGTCCGTATCGACGTTCACGCGATCTATCGGGGCGACAACGCCCTTGTGCTTGGTGAATGGCTGCATGATTGACTCCTGAACCCCAACTGACTCATTCACTCGTTGGTTCACTAGGAAAATCACGTTCGCGCGTGCTGCTAGCGACGGCCAGCGAGGACTTCGCGGTAGTTACCGCTCGCCACTAAACGTGACTCGTCAACCGGACGATTGTAAAAGTAAGTCCATGCTTCCTGGACTCGACCATCCTCGAGCGTCACGCGCGCCAGGCGCCTCACGAAGAGACTCTTGTCCAGGCGCTCCGGGAAGAAGTCCTCATACCTATCAAGGATCTCGACTGCCCCTTCCGGGTCACTTAGCCGGTATAGCTCGCCTTTTACAATTGATCCCCTTGGCCCTCCGTTCGGCTTGGCGCCTGGGTAGTCCCCAAGGTCATAAAGCTTCGCGCAAATGGTTCCCTTACCCACGAGTCGTGCCCCGGCCCTTCTTAAGAGGCCTTGGTGCAATCCTTCCATTAGGGTTCCGTAAGCGAAGAGATAGGCATGGCCACGCATGTGCTGTTGAGACAGTTTCATCGGGGAGCCCTTATCAGCAGTCGATTAAGCTTCTCAAAACCGTTCGCTGGATCACCGATGTATTTTCGAACGTCTTGGTCCTTCGCCAAGTTTGCCAAGTAGTAGTTAAAGAGCCCTCCGACTTCATTCATGGTGACTTGATCTGACTCCACCAGGTAGCTGAGGAACTCGAAGAAGTTAAGATAATCCGTAAAGTCGGATGGTTCATCCTGAGTCAATCTCTTAATTGCGGTCTGGTCACCACTGTCAAGCTGGTTTCTGACCTTCTTTAGCTGGTCGCTCTCGTAGAACTTCTCGTACAGTCCTTTCATCCACTTGGCGCGCTCAAGCTTCACACTCTTGTGATACGTCCAAGCTGCCCAGATTCCTGCGCCCAAGGCAGTCAGCGCTGTCACCCACTCTGCGGCGGCTTTGAGGGTTTCTAGCCTCGGACACTCAGTCATGCCATGACCCCGGCCACTTTCGAACGTCCACAAAGTGACCTTCGATCGCCGCCGCGGCTGCCATCATGGGGCTCACCAGATGGGTGCGACTACCCTTTCCCTGGCGCCCTTCGAAGTTGCGGTTTGAGGTGGAGGCGCTTCGTTCGCCGCTGGGCAGCACGTCGGCGTTCATGCCGATGCACATGCTACAGCCGGCGTCGCGCCATTCGAAGCCCGCCGCCCGGAAGATTTTGTCGAGGCCTTCCTTCTCCGCCTGGCCCTTCACCACCATCGAGCCGGGTACCACCAGCGCCTGCTTAAGTGACTTGGCCACGTGCTTGCCGTCCACCACGCTGGCGGCCAGGCGCAGGTCTTCCAGGCGCGAATTCGTGCACGATCCGATAAAGACGCGGTCCACGGAGATGTCCGTGATGGGAGTGCCAGGCGTCAGACCCATGTATTGGAGCGCGGCTTCAGCCGCCTTCTGGTCCCCGGGATCGATGAAAGAATGCGGATCAGGCACGCGCCCGGTGACATCAGTGACCATGCCGGGATTAGTCCCCCACGTTACCTGGGGAGCAATTTCGCTGGCGTGAAGGACCACTTCGTGGTCAAACCGGGCGTCCCCATCACTCACCAGAGTCTTCCAGTAGTCGACAGCGACCTGAAAATCCTTGCCGCGCGGCACAAACGCACGTCCCTCGAGGTAAGCAAACGTAGTGTCATCCGCCGCCACCATGCCTGCGCGCGCGCCGCCTTCAATGCTCATGTTGCATATCGTCATGCGGCCTTCCATCGATAGCTCGCGAACCGCCTCTCCCGCGTATTCAATCACGTGGCCGGTGCCGCCACCGATCCCGATCTTGCCGATGATAGCCAGAATCAGGTCCTTGGCGGTCACCCCTGGGGACCGGCTTCCATCCACCTTCACGCGCATGGTGCGCGCCTTAAACTGTGGCAGCGTCTGGGTAGCCAGCACGTGCTCCACTTCACTGGTGCCAATGCCAAAAGCAAGCGTGCCAAAGGCTCCGTGGGTGGACGTGTGGCTGTCACCGCAAACGATAGTTTGGCCCGGCTGCGTGATGCCGAGCTCGGGTCCGATGACGTGCACAATGCCTTGGTTGTGGCTGAACATGTTGAACAGCGTCACGCCGGTTTCGTGACAGTTGCGGTCGAGCGCCTCAAATTGCGCTGCCGCAATCTTATCGGCCATGGGCAGGCTGCGATCCTTGGTGGGCACGGAATGGTCCATCACCGCGAAGGTGAGGTCGGGACGCCGTACTTTGCGTCCGGCAGCCTTCAGTCCCGCGAATGCCTGCGGAGAGGTTCCCTCGTGAATCAGGTGGCGATCGATGTAAATCAACGCGGGCTCACCGGGCCGTTCCGCCACTACGTGGGATTCCCAGATTTTTTCGTACAGAGTCTTCGAGGATGCCATGACTTAAGTTATGCTCCCATTCAATTCAACGAATTCCTTTCGTAACCAATTCTACTACGTTGGGGATGGGCAAGGTTCAAACCGAGCGGCCGCGTCAAGGGGTCAATGGAGTCTGTATGAGAACCTGTGGATTCCCGCTCCCCGCTTTTGCGAGGACAAGCTTCGCGGGAATGACTGCATCCGAACAGGACCTCTAATTCCAACGATGTCACCCCCGCGGAAGCGGGAGTCCACCTCTGACAGGCGCCATGCACGAGTTCTCACGCAAACTCTAATGGTCCCGGTTCGCGCTCGAAACCGGGGCAACCGAGTACGGGAAGCCTGGGATAGGCAGGAAAGGCTGGGTCAGTAAGCGACCGCCGACACTGATAGAACACAGACCCACGATCCGATCGCACCACGCGCACGTGGCGGCAGGAAATGCAGAGCCCAACTGCCAATTTAACGTCGCGTTGCAGCTTCTGCCCGTGGGAAATTGAAGGGCTCATGCTTGCGCAATGTGGCAGTGCGCCAGGCCGCGCTTTTCGAGATACTGCTGGTGATAGTCCTCGGCCTCCCAGAATTCGACGGCCGGGACAATTTCGGTAACGATCGGCCGGCGGAAGGCGTGGGATTTCTCCAGCCTCTCCTTGGACGTCCGCGCGGCCGCCTCCTGCTCCGGGCTGGAATAGAAAATGGCCGAGCGATACTGCGTGCCAACGTCAGGCCCCTGGCGGTTCAGCGTGGTGGGGTCGTGGTTCTCCCAGAACGTCTTAAGGAGCGCCTCGTAAGAAATCTTCGCGGGATCATAGGTCACCTCCACCGCCTCAGCGTGGCCTGTGCGATCCGTGCAGACGTCCTTGTAGGTTGGGTGATTCAGCGTTCCCCCCGTGTAGCCCACGCGCGTGGCGCTCACTCCCGGAAGGCTGCGAAAGGTTGCCTCCACGCCCCAAAAGCAGCCAGCCGCAAAAGTGGCCTTCTCCATATCTAATCCCTCCTTGTATGGAACCTTGATTATGGTGAGTGCTCCGCGAGGTGTCAATTACAGGTATTGCCGTGCTCACCCAAGTGTCGGGATAAACCCGCCGCTACAACTGAACAGGATACCCAGTTGGACCGTTCTTATTTTCCCGGCGACAAGCTTCGCGACGAAAGTTTTGTCCCGAACCTCCTTTTTGGCGGTTAAGTGACTGAAAAAAAGAAAAAGATAAATTGAGTTCGCACCCCTCGAAAGTTTGCAAAAACAGCCCATTTTCTTCACCTAAGTCATTATTTTTAATAGGCATAGATGCCTCGAGTTCGTTTGCAGGCACCACGGGGGACTGAG
>JASHYZ010000392.1 GCA_030042795.1 Terriglobia bacterium
GGAATGACACGGTTCCGCAAGGGTTTCAACGAACTGCTAATGTTTGAAGCGCCGGCTATTGAGATTTCGAGGGCGTTCAACTTTGACTTCGGCTGCGCGGGGTCACGGCTGGCTCAATTGCTTGGCAAGCGCCGCGTAGCTTGTGCCCAAGGTTGATCCGTTGGGCGCGAGTTCGAAGGCGCGATGATACTCCTCGAGCGCGCCGCGCCGGTCGCCCGCGCTCAGCAAAGCATCGCCGAGGTTGTTGTGCACCTGAGCGTCGTTGGGATCAAGCCGCACGGCTTCCCGGTAAGCGGCCACGGCGCCCTTCACATCGCCTGCGGCATAGAGCGCCACACCCAGACGATTGGTGATTTGGGCGTCATTGGGCTTCAGCGCCAACGCTGCCCGATAAGCGCCGATGGCGGCGTCAAGCTCTCCGTTCGCATAAAGGGCGTCACCGAGCTTTGACTGCAATTCAGCATCATTGCTGTTCAGCCGGAGGGCTTCGCGATATTCGGCGATGCTGCCCGGCAGGTCATGTCTGGCGGCGAGAGCGGCCGCAAGTCCGCGGTGCGCCTGCGCGTTGCCGGCATCGAGCTCGAGCGCCTGGCGAAACTCGCCGGCGGCGTCATCCCATCGTTGTTCCTGACTGAGCGCCCGCGCCAGGCCGAGATGAGCGGCCGCGCTCGTCGCACCCAGGTTCACAGCCTCGCGGTACGCCCCTTCCGCTTCCACCCACTGGTGGCGCTGTTCGAAATCGGCAGCGCGGGCGAGAACCTGCTGCGGCGTCTGCTGTGACGCAGGCGAAACGGAGGAGCCGCCAGCGGCCGTGCCCGCAGGGGCGGATCCCGGGGCCAGATCAACCGCAGCCACTGCCGGCAAGAGGAGCGGGCTTACCGGGCACGTTGGCAAAGCGACGACGTTTTGCTTTGCTTTGATAATCGCCTGGATCAACACGTCGTCAGCGCCGGCGTCCATCAGCTCTCGCAGAAATGGTACCGTGGGTGTGAAATCAATGCCGCGCTTGTCCACCAGCAGGGCGATGCGGCGGCTGTCGACTCCACCTTTTACCAGTCCCGCGATCTGGCGCTCATGGAGCGGTTTCGTTTCCGGCTGGGCTGGAGTGTTGCTTGAGGCCGATGAGGCGGCCTTAGGCTCCGGACGGTTTTGAGCCGGCCCCGGCGCCTTGGCCGGCGCGCCGTCTCCCAGCAGCGGATAAGGTGTGAGCAACAGTAAAAGGATAAGCAGAGACCGAGCCTTTGACGCTGTCGAGCGCTCGGAACCAGCGAATGAAAACGGCCTTCGGGAGGCACTATGGCAATTTACGACTTTCATTGGTTGCGGTGCGGACGAAGACTCTCATTATTGCGTTGTAGAAAACCACAACAGTGCGCGCGCGTCCGGACTCGTTTCTCATTCTAGCTGTTTTCGGTGCCGGCGCAGTCACACTGTTGGGCAATGCACCTTTGGTTAGCGGTTCGCTCCGTCCTGTCATAGTTTAGGTGTATATAACGTTTATATTATTATTGGTGCCAGTAATGAAAGTAATTTTTGGTTTTGTGTAAAATTTACACAAGCCACCACGTTATTGAGTGAAAGGGAGGGGTTTGCAAGGCGGTAGGCTACGTGGCAGAGCGGTGGTGCCGAACGGGGTCGGCTACGGTTAAGGGGCGCGGGACGGCTCGATTCGAAAACGCTAAGCTGCCACGCACGGGGAACGAAAAGCTTCCTTTGATAATTACGCCGGAAACATCAGCTTCTCACCGGAGAGGAAGATTGAATAGAAGTACAGCTCGGCGTCGAGCGCTCTCTTGATGTTCTGGGACCGGCGAAAGCCATGCTGTTCACCGTCAAAAAGCAAATACACAAACGGCAGACCCTTCGCCTTGAGCGCTCGCACCATGGCCTCAGCCTGACTGGGCGGCACGATGGCGTCTTCGGCGCCCTGGAAAAAGGCAATCGGAACGGCGAGGCGGTTGACGAAGTGAATCGGCGAACGCTCCTGGTACAGGTCAAGCCGCTCAGGGTAAGGCCCGATCAAGCTATCGAGGTAACGGGATTCGAATTTGTGAGTGTCCTTTGCCAGCGCTTCCAGGTCGCTAACGCCGTAATAGCTGGCGCCGGTTTTGAAGATATTGTGGAAGGTCAAGGCGCAAAGAGTTGTGTAACCGCCGGCGCTGCCTCCGCTGATGGCCAGGCGTTTAACATCAACGCGGCCATCGTTAGCAAGGAATCGGGCGCCATTCATGCAGTCGTGGACGTCAATGATGCCCCACTGGCCCTGCAGCCGTTGACGATAGACTCTGCCGTAACCGGTGCTGCCCCCGTAATTCACGTCAAGGAAGGCGAATCCGCGGCTGGTCCAGAATTGCACCTTCCAGTCCAGGGTTGAGGATGCCGCAGACGTGGGGCCCCCGTGGCTGTGAACGATAAGGGGCGGCAGCTCGCCGGCGGGCGCGGTGAAATCCCTGTTGGCCGGCGGGTAAAACAAGGCGTGAGCCGTCAGTCCGTTTTCGGTAGGATATTCGATCGCTTCGGGCACCGAGATGTAGCCCCGATGGGCTTTAACGTCTTGCAGCTCGAAACTCTGAGCGTTGTGGCCTTACCGGACGCGAGTTGCAACTCGACGATGGCCGCCGGACGCGTGGGCGAGCCTCCGCGAAAATAGACGCGTCCTGGCGCGGCGCACACGGACGAGATTTCCGTAAACTCGGTCTTAATCTGTTGAACTCCCAGCGTCACGAGATCCAACGCTGCCAGCAACCAGGAGCCGTTCCGCGTGAAGCTGCAGACGAGGCGCCCCTCAGACTCAAAAGCGTACGTGGACATCCGGAAGACCCACTGCGGTTGGCCGAATTCGGCTTCGAGGGGATAGAGCGGCTCAGCCTGCCAAGTTCCCGGCTGGGCGTCCCGGCTGAGGCGGTAGAGATTCCACCAACCGCTGCGATCGGAGATGAAATAGAGCGTTCCGTTCGGCGCCCACTCCGGCTGAAAGACGGACTCTTCATCGCCGCCCGCGACTTTCCACTTCTCGCCGATCCCTCCGTCCGCGGTCACCTGCGCCATCCACAACTCGGTGCCCATCCAAGGCATGTTGGGGTGATGCCATTCCAGCCAGGCAAGGCGGCTACCGTCGAAGCTCAATTTCGGAGATGAATAAAAGTCGTTTCCAGACACAAGCGCCCGTTGAGGGTGTGAGCCGTCAAGGCTGACCTCCACCAGGCTGTTGCCGGGCTGCAAATCGCTCTGCGTGTGGTCCTCGCAGACCCAAATCATCCGGCCGCGGGCGCGATCGATGATGCCGTCGGCGAAGCGAAATTTGGCGCCGGCAGTAATGGGCGCGGGCGCGGCACCCACAGCTTGGCGGTATATCCGCCGGTCGCTATCGTTCACGAAGTAGACGACGCCATCCGCCACGAGATATGCTCCGCCCCCATATTCGTGGACGCGCGTCCGAACGCTGAAGCCGCTCTTCGCGCCGGACGGCACGGGCGGCGTGACGTCAGCCAGAACGCCGTCCGCGGAACGGCGCACCAGCACCAACCGGCCGCCCTCCTGCGGCCTGGCTTCCAGCCAGTAGAGATCCGTTCCGTCCAACTGGATCTCCCCAAGCCCGATCGTCGAGGCGACAATGAGATCGGATGTAACCGGTGACCGCCAAGAGCCGTATGGAGCCGTTTGTGGACTGGTTATAGAATTGGTCATCCCGAGCTGCCTCCTGGAATTACACCGGTTTGCCAGCGGTCGCGAACTTCGGCGGTCCCAACGTGCATGGCCCATTCCACAGTTTAGCGGATCATTAGCTCGGCACTCCACGTGTTCAATCGTTCCTGACCGCTTCTGCTGAACACTCGCGGTGAAACCTGCCTGTGGTACACTCTGCCCAGCCCGCGGCGCAAAACATGGGAAAAGCTCGGGCCCGAGACGCCTGATGAATCCGACAGCCGCCGAAAAGCTTCAAGAGAGCCTGTCGCAGGGACGCCCGGAGCAGGCGGTGGCGCTGCTGGTGCGCCTTGACCCCGCGGTCGCGGCAGATTCGTTGATGCGGCTCCCGTTCGAGCAACAACAGACGGTGTTCGGGAGCCTACCGGTTGATGTGGCCGCCGCTCTGGTGGCGCGCTTTCCCTACTACCATTCCTACGTTTTACTGCATTCCAGGCCGCTCGACGAACTGCGCGCAATTGTCGACAAGATGGACCCCGATAATCGCATTCAGTTTTTTGACGAGTTGCCCGGAGAAGCCTGGCAGCGCCTGATGGATGAGATCTCGGGAGAGCAAGTTGCCGGGGCGAAGGAAGCGCATGCGGTAGTGGCGGAGCCGGCGGCTCCACTGGCGGCTTCGCCCGCCGAGGCTGTAGAGCCCATCATCGCAGCTTTGAAAGTGGAGAAGAGCTTCGCGCAGCCGGACGGCCGCCAGATTCAGGTGATTGCCCCTACAGACCTCTCCATTGAGCCCGGCACCATTATCGCAGTGCTGGGGCCCTCGGGTTCCGGCAAGTCAACACTGCTTAGAATACTTACCGGACTCACGCCGCCTTCGGGCGGCCGTATTCTTTGGCATGGCAAGCCGCTTGCGGGCAATAACCCGAACGTGGCAATTGTGTTTCAGAGTTTCGCTCTGTTCCCTTGGTTGACGGTGCTGGAGAACGTTGAGGCTCCCCTGCTCGCGCGAGGCGTCGAACACGCGGAACGCCATCAGCGGGCGCTGAAAGCGATTGACACCGTCGGATTGCAAGGATTCGAGACCGCCTATCCCAAGGAGCTCTCAGGGGGTATGAAGCAGCGTGTGGGATTCGCGCGCGCTTTGGCCGTGGAGCCCGAGATCCTGTTCATGGATGAGCCGTTTTCCGCCCTCGACGTGCTGACCGCGGAAAACCTGCGTGGCGAGTTGCTGGAGCTGTGGATGGGAAAGAAGATCCCTACGCGCAGCATCTTCATGGTGACGCACAACATTGAGGAGGCGGTGACGCTGGCGGATCGCGTGATCGTCCTCGGGCGCAATCCCGCCAAGATCCGCGCCGATTTCCGTATCTCTCTGCCGCAGCCGAGGGACCGCACCAGCGCCGAATGTCTCGTCTATGTTGATTACATTTATAAGCTGATGACACAGCCGCAACTCGAATCCGCGCCGCCGGCAGCCGCCGGGCGGCCGGCGAGGGCGCCCTACCAGATGCTGCCTCACGCCCGCCCTGGCGGCATCGCCGGATTACTGGAACTGCTCAACGATCGCGGCGGCAAGGAGGACCTGTACCACGTGGCCGAGGAATTGCTGATGGAGGTTGATGATCTGCTGCCCATCGTGGAGGCTACCACCCTGCTTGATTTTGCGCGCACAGATAAAGGTGACGTGGAGATCACGCCTGCTGGGAAGGCCTTTGCGGAGGCTGACATCGCCACACAGAAGGACCTATTCCGCCAGGCGGCTTTGGTTCACTCCGCCTTGCTGGCCCAAATTGCGAGCGCCTTGAAGACCAAATCCGACGGCGCCATGCCGCTCGAGTTCTTCCGCGATGTCCTCGAAGAGCACTTCCCTGAGGTGGAGGTGCAGCGCCAACTCGACACCGCCCTAAACTGGGGGCGCTACGCCGAAATCTTCGAATACGATTCCGAAAGCGGCCGGCTGTCGCTGCACACGGCCGGGCATGTTGCGTATCCCAACCCGGACGCTCTGCACCCGTGACGATCCCACGGCCCGGCAAATCCTCACCCTCCGGGATTCCGCCCTGGGGAGGATTTTCCGTTCCTTCCCTCCTGAGGGATCTACCGATCCTCGCTGCAGCCCTGGCGGTCTTCTATTCTCTGCTCACGTTTTGCCGCTACGGCATCGGACCCGTCAACACCCAGCCGGAGATTAACCTCTCGCCCGCTGCCCTCCCGAAGTACGCTGTGTTTTCACTGATTCGCATTGGGGTTGCCTATGTTCTGAGCCTGGCGCTTACGTTTGTTTATGGGTACGTTGCGGCCTACAACGCCCGGGCGGAGCGATTCATGATTCCCCTGCTGGACACGCTACAGTCCATCCCGGTGCTCAGCTTCCTGCCCGGCGTCATGTTAGCGATGGTGTCGTTGTTTCCCAATCGGCAGTTGGGCGTGGAGTTGGGCTGTGTGGTGCTCATCCTCACCGGCCAAGTTTGGAACATGACCTTCAGCTTCTATTCTTCGCTTAAGAACATTCCGCGAGAAATGCGGGAAGCGGCGCAAATCTATCGGATGAGCGGTTGGCAAAGGTTTGTGCAGATGGAACTGCCTTACGCAGCCATCGGCCTGATTTGGAATTCGATGATGTCCGTCGCCGGCGCCTGGTTCTTCCTGATGGCGTGCGAGATGTTTGTGCTGGGTAACCGCGATCTTCGGCTGCCGGGCCTGGGCTCATACCTGCAGACCGCGGCCAATGCAGGAGACACACGAGCCATCCTTTGGGGTCTCGCCGCCATGGTCACGGTGATTATCCTCATGGACCAGCTTCTGTGGCGTCCCGTCATCGCCTGGGCCGAGAAGTTCAAGTTCGAGCAAGTCGAAGCCGCTGAGGTTCCCCGATCGCCCATTCTCAACCTTCTGCGCCGCTCGAGGACCGTGCCTGCCATCGCCCGGGTTTCCGTGCGGCCCGCCGCTGAAGCCTTGAACCTTCACTTCGCGCGTGCGTACCAGCACCCTCAACAGTCTCAGCACGGCCGCAAACT